>JAVCDJ010000232.1 GCA_030765845.1 Candidatus Stygibacter australis | reverse complement strand
ATAAAAATCTATACTAAAAAAATATTAAACGGAGATAGTTATGAGTGGAAATCGGATCAGGCAGCATCCCATTCTACAAGTTACGGAGCGACCGCAAATCACTTTCTACTGGAATAATCAGCCTCTGCAGGCAGAGAAAGGCGAGATGATTGCTACGGCTCTTTTTGCCAATGGGATCAAAGTATTTGGTCATCATCACAAAGATGGTTCTGCTCTTGGCATATTCTGTGCAAATGGTCAATGTGCCAAGTGTACGGTTATCGCCAATGGTAAACCGGTGAAATCGTGCATGACAACATTGGCCGAAAATATGATCGTGGAAAGCGTAGAGGGATTACCTGAATTGCCGGAAGCAATAGCAGAACCCAAAATGCATGATATTGAGGAAATAACAACTGATGTTTTGATAATTGGTGGAGGACCTGCCGGTCTTTCTGCTGGATTGCAACTGGCAAAATATGGTATTTCAGCTATACTCGTGGATGATAAAAATGAGCTGGGTGGAAAGCTCGTATTGCAGACTCATAAGTTCTTCGGCTCAGTAGCAGATTCTTATGCCGGAACACGGGGCATTGATATTGGTAAATTACTATCAAAAGAAGTATCTGAATGTAATGAAATAGAAACCTGGACAAGCAGCACAGCTATCTACGTATTTCATGACCAGAAAGCGGGAATTCTCAAAGATGGTGAATACAAAATTGTGAAGCCGAAATTAGTCTTAAATACTGCCGGAGCCAGAGAGAAATTTTTACGTTTTGCGGGTAATACATTAGGTGGAATATATGGAGCAGGAGCATTTCAAACACTGGTAAACCGCGATCTGGTGCGTCCCACGCAACGTTTATTCATTATTGGTGGAGGAAATGTGGGCTTGATAGCCGGCTATCATGCTCTACAGGCGGGGATAGAAGTTGTGGGACTGGTGGAAGCCATGCCACAATGCGGTGGCTACAAGGTTCATGCAGATAAACTCCAGCGGTTAGGAGTTCCTATTTATACCTCTCACACCATCATTTCTGCTAATGGCGATGAGGTTGTGGAATCCATCACAATAGCACAGATCACTGATAAATTTGAAACTATTAAAGGCACAGAGAGATCTTTTGCCTGTGATACAATATTAATAGCAGTTGGTCTGGAACCGGTAAGTGAATTCACATTTGCTGCCGAAAAAGCAGGATTGACAGTATTCTCTGCAGGAGATGCTTCTGAGATCGCTGAAGCATCTTCAGCCATGTATAATGGCAAGATCACGGGAGTGAAGGTTGCCAGATTCCTGGGAGCTGATGCTCCGGATATACCCCAATTCTGGTATGAAAAAGCTGAAATACTTAAATCTCATCCAGGGGAAGTATTAGATCCTGTTTATACAGATGCCCATGAAGGCGTGATGCCGATTGTGCACTGCCGTCAGGAAATACCCTGCAATCCCTGCAGCACAATTTGCCCTACAAATTCAATTCATCTGTATGGAGACCCCATTATGGGTCTGCCGTATTTTGATGGAAACTGCATTGGCTGCGGTGAGTGCGTGCGGATTTGTCCGGGACTGGCGATCACACTGGTTGATTACCGTGAAAATGAATCTCATCCGCTGGTTACTTTGCCTTATGAAGTTGGTAATATGCCGATAAAAGTGGGAACAAAAGTGCCGGCGATGGATATTAAAGGTGATCTGCTGGGAATGGTGGAAGTGGTGACTGTGATGAAAAAGCATAAAACTAAAACCCAGTTGATCAAGCTCAGAGTTCCTCATGCTGTGGCTAAAAGAGTTGCTGGGATCAGAATTCAGGATGAATCAGTATCAGCTCCTTTGCCAGAAGTTATTATGCCGGATAAACTCGATGATGATGCCATGGTGTGCCTTTGCGAACGCGTAACTGCTGGAGAAATCAGGAAATTGATCAAACAGGGGGTCACTGACCTTAATCAGATCAAGGCTATTACTCGAGCAGGCATGGGTCCTTGCGGAGCCAAGACCTGTGACAGTCTGATCCGTCAATTAATGAGACAGGGAGGGATCCCTGCTGATAAGGTAATAGCAAACACCAAACGTCCTGCTTATGTGGAAGTGCCTTTGGGAATTTACGCAGGAGTAGTGGGAGGTGATGATGAATAAAGTATATGATGTAATCGTGGTCGGGGCAGGCTCAGTAGGACTGCCGGCAGCAAAATCACTGGCAGATAGCGGATTAAAGGTGGCAGTGATCGATAATCAGGCATCACCAGGGCAGAAGAATGCCAAGAAAGCAATTGGCGGGATTCGGGCTACACACTCAGATTATGGCAAAATCAAGATCAGTCAGCGTTCCATAGAAATATTTTCTCAAATGGAAAAAGAATATGGCTATGATATTGGCTGGATGACCAATGGTTACAGCTTTCCAGCTTATAATAAGAAAGATGAGAAGATGCTGAAAGACCTGATGAAGATCCAGCATTCTTTTGGCTTAAATATTAAATGGATAAGCCCGGAGGAATATAATAAACTGGTTCCTGGTATCAATATGGATGGATTATTAGGTTCAACTTATTCACCAGAAGATGGCTCTGCCTCTCCCCTATTGGCAGCAAATGCTTACTACTTTATCTGTAAAGATCTGGGAGTGAATTTTTATTTTAATGAAACTGTAACCGGCATCAATCTGAAAAAAGGTGAGATCACAACTGATAATGACAAATATAAGATAAGCTACGTAATAAATGCAGCCGGCAACCAGGCAGCAGCAGTCGGGAAAATGGTTGGCCTGAACCTGCCGGTGAAACCAGATTGTCATGAGGCCGCTATCACGGAACCAGTTCAAAGATTTTTTGAACCCATGGTGGTTGACATGCGTCCAGCCAAAGGCTCTAAAAATTATTATTTTTATCAAAATAATGAAGGGCAGGTAGTTTTTTGCATCACTCCTGATCCACCAATATTAGGCACCTGCAGCGAAAGCACATCAGTTTATTTCCCCCAGGTAGCCAAAAGAATGGTGAAACTATATCCGCGACTGGCAAACTTAAAAATACGCCGCAGCTGGAGGGGACAATATCCCATGACTCCAGATGGTTTCCCGATTGTAGGCTTCCCGGAAGGCATGAAGAATTACTATAACCTGGTGGGCATGTGCGGACAGGGATTCATGCTGGGACCTGGATTGGGAGAATTGACAGCGCGCTGTATCACGAAAAATAAACATGATGATGATGACCGGATATTAGCCAGCTTTGATCTGAGGCGGGATTTTTCTGGAATAGAGGCATTTAAATAAGATACTTCAACCCCGCAAAGGGGCTGATCCTTTTATGGAGTAATAATGAAAGTATTTATTCAGAAGATCTCTGAATATGAATTACCAGCTATCAGCCAATTTATTGAAAACGTCTTCTTTGAATTGAATCTGGAAGAAAAACTCAAAAATTGCCAGACAGTGCTTTTGAAACCAAATCTTTTGGGTCCATATCCTCCAGAACGGGCGGTAACAACTCATCCGGCAGTAGTGGAAGCAGTGATCATTATCCTGCAGACCATGGGCAAGGAAGTCTGGCTGGGTGACAGTCCGGGCGGATCATTACCTGTAAATCTCACCTGGAAGAAAACGGGTATGGAAGAATTATGCCATAATTATCATGTGAAATTGATCAATTTTAATACAGAAGGTGTGGTAAACCAATCTATCGAAAATAGAGAATATAATATTGCCCAGGCTTTTCATCAAGCGGATGCGGTGATTGATTTGGCAAAATATAAAACCCATTCCCTGATGTATTATACCGGCTGCATCAAGAACCTGTATGGCTTGATCCCTGGCTTAAAGAAATCAGATTACCACAGTAAATACCCCACTCAAACAGATTTCAGCCAGGTGATCTGCGATATATATAGGCTCAGCAGAAAACAGATAGTTCTTAATATTCTGGATGGGATAGTTGGTATGGAGGGTGAAGGACCTTCAGCGGGAGAGACAAGAAATTTTGGCATTATAATGGCAAGTGAAAGTGGAGCAGCTCTGGACACTCAGGCAGCAGCAATGATGGGTTTTAAAGCAGAGCAGATATCCTATATCAGCCAGTGCCTGACAGAAGAAGGAATTAGTGAAAATGAAATAGATTTCGATGCTCAATGGAAGGATTTTACTTTTAAGAATGTTAAGATCAAAAGATTAAGCCCATTGATCAAAATCATCCAGCATTCCCCAAAATTCCTGCAGGAAATTTTCAGAAATACTTTCAATTATTATCCTGATTTCAATAGCAAATGCCGTCTCTGCGGAGTATGCCGTGATAGCTGTCCCGTGCAGGCGATCACAATAACTCCTGATAAACCTACCCCGGAAATTGACTATGATAAGTGCATTAAATGTATGTGCTGTCATGAATTATGCCCTTATCAGGCTGTATATATCCATAAAAGTTTTCTTGCCAGCTTTATACTTAAATAGAATTATTGTTTAGGAGGTTGATATTATGATCAAGATGAAATGGTTTGGACACAGTTTCTGGAAAATCACTACTGATAAGATCTCAATAGTTATTGATCCTTTTACTGATATTGGTTATAATATGGATATTGATATTACGGCAGATGTGCTGCTTTCCTCCCATGATCATTTTGATCATAATAATATAGATTTAATAAAAGGAAACCCTTTGGTACTCAAAGAAGCGGGAATTTTTGAACATTGTAACAGCAGGTTTGAGCTGATCCAGGTCTGGCATGATAAAGAAAAAGGTACACAAAGGGGAAAGAACCTGTTAATGAAGTTTACAGCAGGGGGAAAAACATTTCTACATTGTGGTGATCTGGGGCATATTCCATCGCCTGAGATCATTAATAAAATAAAAAATATTGATGTTCTGCTCCTGCCGGTTGGAGGAGTATTTACCATTGATGCAAAAGAAGCAATCAAGCTGGTTGATCTTATTAAGCCAAAAGTAATTTTCCCAATACATTATAAAACACCTGCACTTAATTTTGAACTGGCTCCAGTTGATGATTTCCTAAGTCATTACGATAATATAGAGTATTTTGACAAACCAGAAATAGAACTGAATGATGATATTTTCTCAGCAAATCAATATACTGTAAGGGTACTTAATTATGAATAAAGAAAAAGGCAAAGGAAAGATCATTGTATCCGTGTTAGTCTGGTGCGCGATCGCAGTTTTTGTCTTTCTGATAGTTTATAAAGGGCAATTCAGTTTTTACAATCTCTATAAAAGTAAAAAAGTTTATCAACAGGCAATAGTGCGAAATGATGATATGCAGGCACAAAACGAATACCTGGAAAAAGATATTACTGATATGGACAATGACCCTCGGGTACAGTTAAGAAGTAGTGCTGAGATAGGTTATAAGAAACCTGACGTGCAGATAATAAAAAAAACCAGGAAAAGAGAAACTCAGTCAGATTAGATATATTTTCTGTTTTTCACTAATTATTTTTTATTAAAGAAGCAAATACCAGCACCATTAGGCATTTTTTTATCATTTAAGGAATACTTATTGCTTATATATATTAAAAGGAAGTTTTGTTAGGAAGTTAATAATGATGGAAAGAAATATAGAAGTTAGATTTGAATTTAAAAGGTTTTTATCACCTGATTTAAATTACAATTTAAATATAAAAAAAGTAATATGGTAAAATCACCAAAAAGAAAACCAAAAACAAAAGGAGCGTTTTGGATGAAGAAGTATTTTTTAATTTTAATCGCAATTACGATTGCATTTAGTTTAATGGCTAAGGACCCAAATGGCCGTTTTGAACGGAGAGACCTTACTCTGACACCGAGTAATGCCCCCGCTAACCCAAGTCGCGATCCCTGGGACAATTTACTGCAGTTTGATGTGGACACGCCTACAGGTCAAGTCGGACTATCCGGCATGGAATGGGATGGTGAGTACTTTTATGCCACCAAATGGAGTGGTTCAAACCAGCTTTACAAATTTGATTCAGAAGGCACTTATATCGAAGCAATTACAGTTCCATTAACAGGAGCGCGTGATCTTGCCTATGATGGTGAGTACATGTATGGCTCAGCAGCGACCAGCACAGTTTACTGCTGGGATTCTGAAACAGGAGAGGCAGTACCTGAAAACAATATTGAAGTAACAGGTCAAGCAGTACGTGCAATTGCTTATGATCC
>JAVCDJ010000231.1 GCA_030765845.1 Candidatus Stygibacter australis | reverse complement strand
GTATTCGTGGAGGTTCTGGAAATTATACAAGTAACACTGTAAATGAAAATGGTGAATACGGTATCTGGGGAGTTTCGGGAGATTATACAGATAACACTGTAACTAATAATGAAGGTTACGGTATTAATGGCTCTTCGGGAAATTATTCAAGTAACACAGTAAATGAAAATGGGCTTTATGGTATCCATGTTGATGGTAATGGAGATTTTACAAATAACACAGTAAATGAAAATGGTGAATACGGTATCTTTGGAGGTAATGGAAACTATGATAATAATACAGTAAACTTGAATAATGGATATGGAATAGACTGTGGAGAAGTTGCAGTATTAAATCAGAACGAAGTATCAAATAATGGTGGTTTTGGCATAAAAGATGGTCTATCTTTCCAAAATAACATCATCGATAATAATACTGGTTATGGAGTTCAAGCTTTTATTGATGCAATATTAAGCGATAATACTATTACTAACAGTGGTGATTACGGCTTGCTAAATGGTGTTTTAATAGAGAATAATGAAATATCCAATAATGGGGGATTTGGAATTGATGCTGATGAAGAAGCAACAATCAATAATAATGTAATCCATAATAATGACGGATTTGCTATTCATAATGGTAAGATAATCACTAACAATACGGTTACTTACAATGAGATTGATGATGTTTTGCAAATTAATACAGATCTAATAAACAGTAACAATATTAAGCAGTTCAGTCTTAACACGATCCAAAATAATATTCTGGAGGAGTATTTAAATGATAGTGAAGCATATTCAATCATAAGCTTTCCTTTATGCGATACCCTTGAGTTTGATAATAATATAATCGAAAATAACGAAACAGATGATTATTGCATAAAAGTATCAGGAAATGATCTATCAATAACTAATAATATTATAGCTGAATTCATCTATAGTGATAGTCCAGAGCAAAATGAAGAAGGCGTTGCACTATGGATAGAAGCCACGGGCTTAAATAACATCATTGATAATAATACCATTATTGATAATGGAGAAAACTATAGAGATGCTACAATTTATATAGCAGATGCAGATTCTCTATATATAACCCATAATGTAATATCCGGAAACTTAAGTGGGGGAATTTACTTAAATACAGGCAATATTGCTATTACAGACAATACTATTACTGGTAATGACATTGTTGGTTCTGCCTCAGCAATTTACTTAAACGGGATTTCAGCACATTCAGTTATTGAAAGAAATGTGATAACCAATAATATTGGGAGCTATGCTATTTATGGCAGTCCGGAGACTTTTACACAAAATAATATATTTTATAATTATTCAGCAGCAAATGACACAGTATTGTGCAATCTACGTTATACTGGAACTGATCAAATATCCTATCCCTATAACTTTTGGGGAACCAGAAGCGATCAGGGCAACATTGATCCATCTATTTATGATGATAATGAAAATGGAAGTATAGGTATGGTTTTATATCAGCCAATTCTGACAGCTCCGAGTCCCTTGACACCTGGGCAATTAACGATGATAGATACTGTGGTGGTGACAATAAATGGAGAAGAACTTTTGCCAAATACAAGTGGCGTTGCCGATGGTCAGACGGTCTATCTCTGTTTAATTGGTGAAGATGGTAATGAATTTTCTGTAGATTTAACTGAAGTGAATATTATTAATATGACGACCTTTTTCCCATTACAACCATTAATGTGGGAAACAGGCGAAAACACAGGGATATTCCGGTCGGAAATATCAATTTCATCTACAATATATAATCCAGAGCAGAATATTATGAGAGCAAATGCAGGTGATACATTGATGATTAGTTCTGTGATTGATCCCAGCAAAGTATTTTATCTTCCCATAATTGAAATGGGCTTTAATATGCCTGAGAGTATTACTATCAATGAAGATGAGAGTTTTTCTTTGGATATGACAGATTTCATTACTTTTCCCGGCAACGATGAATATTTGCTGTTTGGCGAGGGTAATGAATTTATTGATATTGCTATCGATGGCATGATGGTAACTTTTTCACCGCAGGCAAACTGGAATGGCGCTGAGTTGATTACTTTCGGGATAGATGTTCAGGAGCAAAGGTATGATTATCAGGATTCACTTCTGGTAATAATAAACCCGGTTAATGATGCTCCTATCGTAGTTTCAGAGATTGGTGATATAGTAATGAATGAGGACACTAATGATAATTCGATTGATCTTACTGAAATATTTACTGATATTGATGATGATGAATTAGCATACAGTTATTCTGAAAGTACAAATATCAGTGTGGAAATAGCAGCGGGAATAGTAACCTTAACTCCGGCTTCTGACTGGTTTGGTGAGGAAACTATGGTTTTCACCGCTACAGACAGCGACAGCGCAAGCATTAGCAGTATTGCCAATGTAACCGTACAGGGAATTAATGATGCTCCGGTCATTGATTTACCGGAAAACATCAGTTATTATGAAGATGAGTCAATGACGGTAGATATTAGTCAGTATATCATTGATGTTGATGATCCGCTGGATGAGTTGATCATTTCAATTTCTAATAGTGAGAATATCAATATTACGCAGGATAGCTTGCTAATAATCTTTTCTTCGCCGTTAAACTGGCATGGAGAAGAATTATTTACATTTACTATAGATGATCAGCAATCCAGATTAAGTGCTTCCGATAATGTGAATGTGATAGTAATGCCGGTGAATGATCCTCCCGTGATAGAATTACCGGATGATTTCACCTTTCTCGCAAATGCGAGCATTACAGCAGATTTTACTGATTTCGTAAATGATGTTGATGGTGATGAGCTAAGTATTACAGTTGCTGATAATGATAATATCATCGTAGATATAAATGGCTTAAACGTCACTTTTTCTGTTCAGGAAGAATGGTTTGGTGAAGAAGTAATATTTTTCACGGTTTCAGATACGTTAGTGAGAGCATCTGCCAGTGATGAAGTTAATATAATAGTTTTGGCTCCTCCTCTAGAACCAATTCTAATTTTGCCGAATGCTTTTTCTTTCAACGAAGATGAGTCTTTAACAATAAACTTTTTGGAATATCTCTCTGATGATGAAGTTGACTCTTTGTCACTTGCCGTAACCGGTAATGAAATGATAATTGCAGATATAAACGGAACGGAAGTGACATTCAGTGCTTATGAAAACTGGTTTGGAAGTGAAGAGGTGTTAGTAACAATTAACGGTGAAATGGTAAGGTTTAGCACCAGTGATAATGTGATATTGAACGTAGAACCTGTAAATGATATACCTGAGCTGAATATGCCTGAACAACTTTTCCTTGATATAGCAGGACAGCTTACAATTGATCTAGATGAATATGCCTTTGATATAGATCAAGATTCTTTACTATTTTCTGCAATACCGGGAGATGAACTGGAAATAGAAATTTTGGGAAGCCTGGCTATAATTTCATCTGAAATATACTGGTCAGGAGCAGAAAATGTGGTATTTTATGCAGATGATCAGCAGAGTCGAGTTAGCGTCAGTGATACAGTTCTGGTAATAAGAGAGTTTAGTCCTTATCCCATAATCGAAGATATTATTGATGTGCCTGATGATCAGGGTGGCTGGGTAATTGTCGAATTCACGAAAAGCTGTTTTGACACAGACAGTTTGATAGTGAGACCAGGTGAACAGTATGTGGTGCAATATCTGATTGAAGATGACTGGATGATTGCCAATTCGACAGCCGCTTTTGGTGCTGAAGTATATCAGATATTAACTCATACTTTACAGGATTCTATGTCAGAAAATCCTAATGCATATGAATTCCGTATTATTGCAGCAATGGAAGAAGGGAATTTTGTAAGTAATATTATGTCTGGTTATTCACTGGATAATATATGTCCGGTAGTGCCATCAGAGCTGCTCTTTGATTCTGGTTATCTGGTTTGGAATGAACCCGTTGATGAAGATTTTGCTTATTTCAGCATTTATCGGGATGGTGATTTGCTGGATTACAGTACAGAGCCAATAATGAATATTATCGGAGATTCAGGGGACTATCAGGTTACGGCAGTTGATTGTCATGCTAATGAAAGTGATCTTTCTGCTGCAGTATCCGGGGGTTATCCTTATGGAGATATTGATCATAACCAGGAGGTGGAAGCTATGGATGCTTCATTGGTTTTACAGTATTTCTGTTTGATAGCCACAGATTGGGAAGAATGGCAGATTGAGGTCGGTGACGTTGATGGTAATGGAAGTGTAGAAGCTTATGATGCAGCTCTGATCCTGCGATACACAGTCGGCATTATAGATGAATTTCCGGTGGAAACTATAACAAGACTACATCGGGAAAAGTAATAAGAAAATTACCTTTAAGGGGGTAGATATAGTCTGCCCCTTTAGATTGCTTACAAACCTTGATTGTTAAAATATGGACTTAATTTATTTCATTAAGATCATTTTTTTGGACTGCACAAATTCATCAGTTTTTAGCTGATAAAAATATATGCCCGAAGAAACTACCTGGTCATTATCATCTTTGCCATCAGCCGCAGGCATTTTCAATCGGTTACAATTTGTAACCAGTTCATTTTTTTCTTTTATAAGTCGATGTTTTATTGCTTTCCAGTAATTTCTTGCTTCCTGGTAATCCTCCCCGGAACCAAAACAAAGATTTCAAGATAAAGGGAAAAAACATAAACGGGATAAGATTTTCTTGTAAACACGGTGAACATGGTAAACACAGTAAACTTGGTGAGCAAAAAGTTATAATTGCTTAGTTACCTCTCGGATGGTCTTGCACCTCCGGTATGGTGACGACATGTTATTCCAACCCTATACTAAGCCAATAATAAAATTAATTTCAGGGGGATGTGTAATTAACAATGCAATTGACAAGATAGAGAGATTTAAATTTAATCGCAGCTAAATAATAAAACGGAGTAGAAAGTAATGAGAAATTTAATCAAAGACTGGCTACTGGAATTGGGCTTGCAATCCCCTCAGGCTTCTGTTTCAGCTTCAATCATATCATTAATAATTATGCTGTCAGCCGCCTGGATAGCTTATATATTCACCAATAAAGTAATACTGCGTAATATTAAGAGATTAATTGATAAAACACGAGCTCGCTGGGATAATATATTTTATGATCAGAAAGTATTCAGCCGGCTTTCTCATTTAGTTCCGGCGCTCATTATCTATTTCGGAGTCACACTGGTTTTACCAGATTTCCCACGAGCAGTGGAAGCGATTCAGACAGCAGCCTATCTATATATCGTAATTACAGCCTTATTAGTAATTAATGCCTTTTTGAATGCTTTACATAAAATCTATAATACAATGCCTTCCTCCCGAAATCGTCCCATCAAGGGTATTGTTCAGGTAATCAAGATATTCGTTTACATTCTTGGTTTTGGCATATTTGTATCCATAATCTTTGATAAGGATCTTACTTCATTTTTCACCGGATTAGGTGCGATGGCAGCAGTTATAATGCTGATATTCAAAGATACTATACTTGGTTTTGTGGCAGGTATTCAGCTTTCTGCCAACGATATGGTTAGTCTGGGCGACTGGGTGGAAATGCCCAGCAGAAATGCAAATGGAGTTGTGATTGATATTACCCTGAATACGGTTAAAATCCAGAACTGGGATAGAACTATAAGCACAATTCCGCCTTATGCTCTTATTACTGAGTCATTTACAAACTGGCGAGGTATGGAAGAATCAGGTGGTAGAAGAATAAAGCGTTCCCTTTATATTGATATAAAGAGCATTTGCTTTTTAAACTCAACAGATCTGGAAAAACTTAAGAAAATTCAGATAATCAGAGAATACATTAACGACAGAGAAAAAGAAGTTGCCGTATTTAACAAGCAAAATCAGGTTGATGACAGTGTTCTCGTTAACGGAAGAAGACTTACTAACATTGGTACATTCCGCCGATATGTAGAGGAATACTTGAAACAGCATCCCCAGATACACAATGATATGACTTTCCTGGTACGCCAGCTTCAGCCCACGGAGAAAGGACTGCCACTGGAAATATACGTTTTTAGTAAAGACCAGAGATGGGCTTATTACGAAGGCATTCAAGCAGATATTTTTGACCATCTTCTTGCTGTTATACCGGAATTTTCACTAAGTATATATCAGTATCCGGGGAGTGATGATCTAAGATTGTTCGCTCAAAAACAGACACCGTCAGGATAAGCTTGTAAAATACACATACCGGGAGCACATTAGTCAATTACCCATAATATTCTAACTCTTTTTGGCAAGAAAATATTAGCGGACTTTGTCCGAATTTAAGATGATCGGGGTAGGGGCAGACCCGTGTGTCTGCCCAAGTTGGTCTATCATACATCGAGATGCGGGGCTTGATTAATAATAAAAAGTTTGAGCTATTTAAGTAAGATCATTTTACCGTTTGCTGAGTCTTGATCTGTATTAATTCGATAGAAATATACTCCTGAGGGAACATCTTCTGCATTCCAGATAAGGTCATGCTGACCAGCATCGAAATGTTCATCGGCAATAGTATCTACTTTCTGACCTTTGATATTATAAACATCGATCCTTATATTTGATGCTTGATCAAGATTGAATGATATCATCGTCTCAGGATTGAATGGATTAGGATAATTATGCAGCTCATAATCTTTGGCAATGATCTCATTCACATCATTATCCAGTTGTATTTCTTCTGCTAAAGCAAGGAAGTTGATCGAAGAATCGCCATCGGTTAAGAATAATAATTCACCATCTCTTTTCTGCAATATCTTAAACGGCACAATCTGCGACTGCTCTCTGAGAGCAACATTGCCAGTAATCCTGTTCCTCACTTCTACGTAATTATCATTTAAAAAATACATAATGAAATTATTTCCCATATTTGTGGTTATACAGGTAGAGGGACCTATATAAATTCCTGATGGACTGGTAATTTCTGTTTCCCAGAGCAAGTTTGAAAGGTCTGGCGAATAACAGTGAAGCATATTATTCAATGATTCCCAGACCACAAGTCCGTAATCCAGGTAGTGGTCATCAAAATTGTTTAGAAATTTCATAAGAAGTCCAGAAGCTTGATCATGATCAACTTGCAGGATTTCATTTACTACTGCTGGTGTACCCAAAGATACGTTATTCAGCGTATAGATGGAATAATCAGGTTCATAATAACAATAGAACCAAGTATAACCAATGGACATAATGCTCTCTGCTCCTGCGGTATAAAACCAGCTTGTCCCAACTTCCGGTATTTCTTCCAATTCACCCAATATCCCCTGATCAAATTGACACTTATACATGAATGGATCACCTGAACTTTGCTCCCAACCAAAACTATTATATTTCTCTATACCAAGATATAGATATTCGGAACCATCTATTTCAGCTACATTGATATTTTTGACAAAAAATAAATCGCCACTCATCCCAGTACCATATCCAATTTCTAGGGATAGACTATCTATGATTGCCATTGAGTTATAATCATATACTTTTATATCACAGTATATTGATGGTTCAGTAGATCTTTGCTCTACTTCCAGATAATAAACTGAGTCATCAGATTCATACATACTCACCGAGACATCCCAGATGTTTTCCGGGAATGGTTCGCTGTGAACTGACAGTAAATTACCATTAAGATCATATACAGCCAATGACTGAATAACCGGGTAATTATTTTCTTTAGAGAAAACATACAATTCATCCTGATCATCACCATTACCATCAGCCAGCCAGAGTTTATGAGTACAATTATTCCCCATATCAACAGGCACCGAAAACTGATGACTATAGCTTATTTCTCCGTAACAGGCGATACTGATAAACACTATCAGTACAAATAAAATAATCTTTTTCATAATATCCTCCTAAGTTTTATTTCCCTTTATGGAAATAGAATTATTCCATTAAAATTCATTTTTTAACTCCCGCAAATTCAGTGCTGAGC
>JAVCDJ010000230.1 GCA_030765845.1 Candidatus Stygibacter australis | reverse complement strand
AAAGGCAGTCCTGAATATGGATCATTCAGGGCTGCAATATATTTTGATCAATTATTTGAGTTCCTTAAAGAGTTCTTCCACTGCTCGCTTGAGCTGGAGATCATTATCATTGATGTAATCTTCGGGATTCATGGGGACATAGATGTCTGGCTGTGCACCATCACCCTCCATATTATTATAATCCATTTCAAACCAGCCGGAAGAAGGCATTCTCATGGAAGAACCATCCATAAAATTGATGTGTCCGGTTCCGATAACAGACCCTGAAGTCGGCATTCCTATCACTTTACCCAGCTTGAGATGTTTAAAAAGTATTGGGAATATCTCAGCATCGGAGAAGGAATCTTCATCAATTAGAAGGACAATTGGCTTATCCCAGATGTCACGCGGAGTGGGATATTTATCTGCATCAGCCCTGCGGCTTGTGCTCCAACCGTACTGTTTTTTAGTGAGCGTTTCCAGGATGGAATCATGAGTACTGCCCCCGCCATTAAAGCGGATATCAATGATCAGAGCATCTTTATCAAAATTCATACCGAAAAGTTCATCTTCAAATTTTTCATAACTGGAATTATTCATCCCGCGAATATGCGAGTAGGCAAAACGTCCATCAGATAGTTCTTCTACTTTCTCCCGCCTGCTTTGCACCCAGTCATCATACCATAAATTATAATTCCGGCTGCTATTAATACCCTTCACTTCTACGGTACGGGTGCTGTCACCAACGTCAATTGTCAGTTTGATCTTTTCATTTACCTTATCACGCAGCAGGCTGTCAAAGGGAAGATTTTTACCAACTTGAATTCCATCTATAGAAAGCAGCACATCACCAGGTTTGATATCAAAATTCTGGGCAAGGCTGGAATTGCGGTATAGCTTTTGAAAACGAATACCTTTTGCGGGGAAATCACCAAGATCAAATGTGGCACCCAATCGAGCTTTGCGAACAGATGGGTAGCTTTGATCACTGCGAGGGTAAAAGCCCGTATGGGAAGCATTCAGTTCACCGATCATCTCATCAACAATATTGCCCATCATATTAGGTTCATAGGCATATTGCAGGTATTCCTGGTATTTTTTGTAGATTTTATCCCAGTTCATATCGTGCATTTCCGGGTCATAAAAACCACGTCCAAAACGACGCCATACCTGATCGAAAATATCTTGATTAAGCTCATGACGGTCATATTCATAACTGAACTTATTTTCAATCTTTTCGGGTTTGCTTCCACTGAGAGGCATTTTGAATAAAGAGCCATTTTTCTGGAAATACCAGTCTTTTCCCCGACAGGTGACAGAATCCATACCTTTACCAAAAGCATAAACCTCTTCATCATCTTCACCATTATACTTTACTTTGCGAAGAGTTTTTTCATTATCGAGGGAATTGATATAATACACCATCTCAGAAGTGAGATACACCACCCAATTATATCCTTCCTCGTTCGCAATACGAGTATTACGCTGATCCAGTCCGTCAAAATCTATTTCTAAATTCGTCTCTTTTTCTTCCTTATCTATAGATTTATCATCTTTATCTTTTTCTTCCTTTTTATCTTCATCCTTTTTCTTATCCTCAGGTTTAAGGATTTCTTTCCAGGGATCTTCATCATCATAATAGTAATCATTTTTCGGTTGGAGATCAAGGCGATATATATCTCCATCCATGGAATAAAAGGCACTTTTGTTATCTTTGCCCCAGCGGGGGGTTGAGAACCAGGAAGTTGTAGTTTCTATTGGATGAATTTCCTTTGTTTCACGGTCATATATCTTGAGTTCTCTGTTCCAGATGCTGTAGTCCGTTACTGAATACAGGAAATATCTACCTTCCTTATCCAGAACACCGTAATTATATTGTTCTTCCATATCGAGAACTTCCAGATCATTACCCAGACTGTCACCCACAGCAATTTTCTGAGCCCGGGAGCCAATCTGGGAAAAGGCTGCGATCAAGCGTCCATACTGTTCATCCAAATATTCAATGTATTTATCTTTACTCCATTTAATCTCTTCTATATCATCAATATCTGTAATATTGAAGCGATACATGTGGGGAGCACCTTTGATTATCTGAGTAAATATCACAGTTTTATTATCATCCATGATCACTAAATCATCAATCCCTTTTTGATCATGAGTTATCTGCTTAACTTCACCACCTTCCACGGGCATGGCAAAAAGATCATATTTCCAGGAGAAAACAATCAGCTTTCCATCTTTGGAGACGTCAAAGTTTTCTCCACAATTATTGCCCTTTATCTGCTGCAAAGGGTCAGCGATAATATCTGACTTGATCTCGATATCCAGTTTTGAAGCTTTCTTTTTATCCGGATCATATTTCCAGATCTGATCAAAGTGCTCAAAAACAATGCGGTCATTCTGATAGGCCACATCCAGATCACGTAAAGACCATGTTTTAAAGTTTGTTAACTGCGTCTTAGTGGAAAAATCAAGATCATCCACTTGATATAACTGAAATACTTCACCATCAGATGCGCCAAAGAAAATGCGGTCATTCTGCATGGAGAATTGAGGGTAGCGTTCAGTGTTGTCAGTTTCCGTAAGCCTGATATATTTTTCCTGCTTCATGTCATATATCCAGAGATCACCATTTGCTGAACCGGTATAACTTTCACGATATGGATAGCCACGACGACAATATATGATCTTATCACCCTTGCGGTTTAGACTGGAAAATGAGTCAGAAAAAGAGGTGATCTTCTCCAGGCTGCCATCCAGATAAAGCCGGAAATATTCATCATGATAACGTTCCTGATAACGGGTAACCAGCAGACTTTTGCTGTCAGGAAACCAGTCGCAAAGCGTGAAATCATCAGTATTGACAGCTTCAGCAGTTCCACCATCAGCAGGGATTTTGAATATGCACTGAAAACCATCACGAGAAGTCATATAAGCTATCCACTTGCCATCTGGTGAATATTGCGGGGTTGAGACATTATGATCAACAGCAGTAAGACTCCTGGCAGTTCCGCCGTCCCAGTCAACTGTCCATAATTCATCCAGATAAACGAAACAGACATTTTCACCATCAGGTG
>JAVCDJ010000229.1 GCA_030765845.1 Candidatus Stygibacter australis | reverse complement strand
TTTGGGCATTGCTTTTGCTTCATATTTATGCTCCTACATAATAATATATACTTAAATAGTTTACTAATAATTAGTTATGCCCTATTTTAGCAACCAATTTTTGCCCTTTAAACCGGAATTTCAAATATGTAAAAAACTCCACCACCGATAAATTATTGAGTTAAGACGATGTTCCCATTAAATATATTCAAATAGAAAGGTGATTAATCAAGTGGACTATCAAACCATCGAAAAGAGGGTGATCATCATGTTTCCCAGAAGAAGAACTGCCAGGATGATAAAATAACCGGTGGAGAATAAAGAAAGTTTTACCAGGGTTTTAATGACCGATTGCTGATAGTACTTTTTTTGGGCAATATAGAGATATACGGAAGAGAGTAAAAAGAATAATACAAATACAATCTCAAAAGGGATCATGCGAAACACGAACATCGTGAGAAAGAAGAAGGAATGCACATGCAGCAGGAATATAAGGTGCTGGAAATAAAGGATCTTGCGCCGGTATAGCAGCTTAAGTATCAAGGCAGCAAGCGGCAGCAGGAAGAACATGATCCTGGGAGCACTATTGATAAATGAAGAAGTGAATTTCTCCTGATCAATCTGAATGTTTTGATCTAAAAGCTCAGTTGTCCCTTCTATTCCTGGCTTAGCATCACCGGTAAGTTTATAAGCATTTTCTGCCAGCATGGCTTCCAGACTGTCTGCTTCATTAGCCTGGATACCGGTTTCAACCAGTTTTACTCCCTTGCTGATATCAGAATAGAAATTCTGGACAGTGAAAGTAAGGAAATATATCATACTGAAAATCAGGTAAAGTCTGAAGGGAGAGATGTAGGTTTCACGTCGACCTTTGAAATATTCAATTGTAAGCCAGCCAGGATGAAAGAGCAGATATTTTACGGTCTTTAAGAAACGGGAATCCAAGTTAAATGTGTGAGCCGTAAATTCTTTGATCATCTCCTTGAAGGTAGCCTTATATTCCCGATTTTCCTGTCCACAGGCAGGGCAAAAACGATTATCAACAATTTCTCCACAATTAGGACAGTGTCTTATTTCCCTTTTCTCTTCCGGCATAGATTTTCCTTAATATAATACTCGATTATGAATTTAATGATCTGTGAACAGGTGTCAATGTTTTTGATTATTGCCGGGGTTGACAAATGTGAGGTGAAGGGAAATATGAGTGATGAATATGCAGGCAGGTGGATTTAATGATAAAAAATATAGAAATAGCTGGAGCAAGAGAACATAATCTAAAAGGATTTGATGTAACGATCCCGCATAACAAACTGATAGTGGTAACTGGAGTATCAGGCTCAGGGAAAAGTTCCCTGGCTTATGATATAGTGTTTCGCGAAGGTCAAAGGCGGTATCTGGAAAGCATCAGTGCCTATGCCCGGCAGTTCATGGATAAGGCAGGACGTCCGGCTGTAGATAGCGTGACAGGGATCCGTCCAGCAATAGCTGTGAGACAAAATAGTCTGCATCGCAGCAGCCGCTCCACGGTGGGAACATTGACGGGAGTTTATGATTATCTGCGATTGCTTTATGCACGATATGGAAAAGTGGAACCTGGCAGCAAGATAGAGCTTAAGCGGAGTCTATTTTCCTTTAACAGTAAATATGGCGCTTGCGAGCATTGCCGGGGACTGGGTGTAGTGGATGAGATAGATGCAGATCTACTGATCAAAGATGAAAAACTCACAATCCGGAACGGGGCTTTTGAGATGACCACTCCCAGCGGATACATTGTTTATTCTCAGGTGACCATGGATGTGCTGAATGAAGTGTGCCAGACACATGGCTTTAGTGTGGATATCCCCTGGCAGGATCTTGCGGAAGCAGAAAAGCAGATAGTTCTATACGGCTCAGAGAAGATCAAAGTTCCCTTTGGCAAGCATACTCTGGAATCAAGGATGAAATGGAGCGGGATAACTGCCCGTCCCCGTGAAGAAGGCTATTATAAGGGCATCATGAATATAATGACGGATATATTGCAGCGGGATAGAAATGGCAATATATTACGCTTTGCCCGAACCATTACCTGCCCGGAATGCCTGGGGAAAAGGCTGCGGAAAGAAGCTTTGGAAGTAAAATACCAGTGTAGAAATATCGCTGAATATAGTGAAATAAGCTTGAGAGAACTGGCAGAAGAATTCAGGCAGGGAGCAGGCAATCAGGGAGAAGAACTTCTAAGAGCAAGTATCGCAGGTAGATGCCAGATCGGTACTCAGATTGGACTTGGTCATCTGCAATTGAGCAGAAGCAGCGAGACGATATCAGCAGGAGAGGGACAGCGACTGAAACTATTAACTATTTCAGCTACGCAATTACGGGACATGATCTATGTGTTTGATGAGCCATCCATTGGGCTGCATCAGGCGGAAATCGGGGCACTTGTGGGAATGCTATTTGAATTACGTGATAATGGTAATACGGTGCTGGTTGTGGAGCATGATCCTTTGATCATCCAGGCAGCAGATCATTTGATCACTATAGGTCCCGGTGCAGGAACAGCAGGTGGCTATCTGATCTACAGCGGAGAAAAGAGCCCGGAATTCAAACCGGAGAAATACACACTTAAAAAAGAAAAAGACCAGACAGAGAAAAATATCCAGGTAACAGGCGCCAATGCTAATAATCTTGAACGAATTTCGGTAAATTTCGCTTTGGAGCGGTTTAATGTGATCACCGGCGTGAGTGGAGCAGGAAAAACCAGTCTGGCAGAATCAGTGCTGCTGCCTGCTATAGCCGGTGATAGAAGAAGTAAAAGATATTGCGAATCCATAAATGGTCATGAAGCAGTAAGCAGGATCGTGAAGATAGATCAAAAACCGATTGGAAGAAGTCCCCGCAGTAACGCTGCTACTTATACCGGTTTGATGGATGACATCCGGGCTATTTATGCTAAACAAACCGCAGCGCTTGCGAAAGGATTAGGCAGAGGAGCTTTTTCGTTTAATACCAAAGGTGGCAGATGCGAAGAATGTGAAGGTGCAGGAGTGCTTAAGCTGGGTATGCACTTCCTGGATGATATCACGATGATTTGCCCCGTGTGCAAAGGTAAAAGATTCAAACCTGAGATATTGGAAATTAACTGGCAGGGATATAATATTGCTGAGCTGCTGGAATTGAGCGTGAGTGAGATGAGGAATTTTTTTGAACCAGGGAGCAGGGGAGGCAGGATACTTAAGGTTCTGGATGAAGTTGGATTAGGCTATTTAACTCTGGGACAGCCAGCGACCACTATTTCCGGTGGAGAAGCTCAGCGCATCAAGCTGGCAACGGAACTGGCAAGATCAAGAAAAACAGGAACGCTGTATTATCTGGATGAACCAACTACCGGACTGCATGCAAATGACGTGAGTAAACTGCTCAAAGTATTAGATAATCTGGTGGCTGAAGGCAATACTGTGATCGTGATAGAGCATGATCCCCAAGTGATATATAGAGCAGATAGAGTGATAGATCTCAGTGATGGCAAAGTGTTATATGAAGGCAGTGTGAAAGGACTCCTGGATAGATCAGATAATCTCACAGCAAAGGCTTTGCGGGGGGAAATAGAAGTCCTCAGCAAACCTGAAACTAGCAGAAAGACCTCTGCAATTGAATTTAAGCAGGTGACCACAAATAATCTGCAGGCAATTGACGTATCCATCCCCCGTGGTCAGATCACAGCAATCACGGGAATTTCCGGCTCAGGTAAGTCATCTCTGGCATTTGATACTATCTATGCCGAAGGCTGGCAGCGTTATCTGGAAAATCTGCCTGCTTATAGCGGTAACCTGTTGGCTAATACAAAGCGCGGAGAACTGGAAAGCTTTACGGGACTGGGTGCTATGCTGGCGATCCGGCAGCAGAGCAGTTCACATAACCGGCGCTCCACCCTGAGTACATATAGCGGGATTTACGATCTTATGCGTCTGCTGTATTCACGCCTAGGTGAAAGTGGAAGATTACCTGCGAGTGATTTTTCCTTTAATAATCCTGCAGGTGCCTGTGAAAACTGCAAAGGACTGGGTACTGTGCTTAGCTGCGATCCTTACCTTTTGATCACACATCCCCAGCGCAGTATTTATGAAGGCGCAATGGATGGAACCAAGCGGGGAAAATATTTTGGCGAAAGGCAGGGACAATATCTGGCAGTATTAAAAAGCGTGGAAAAAGAAAAAGACTTAGATTTCGCAAAACCCTTTAGTGAATTGACAGAAGCCGAAAAGGAAATTATTATATATGGTACTGGTGAGCAGGAATATGAAGTGATCTGGAATTTTGCCAGAGGTAAAAGGCAGGGAGAACACAATTTCAAAAATAAATGGATAGGATTTGTAAACCTGATCAATATCGAATATGAACGGGTACATCAGAAACGCGCTGGTGAGCAGTTAACCGGATTGATGAGCGAAAAAAGCTGTCCTGTCTGCCAGGGAAAAAGACTGCAGAAAAGAGTATTACAGGTAAAAATAGCCGGATATGATATTGCTGAGCTGGGAAACTTTGAGATCAGTGAATTAGAAGATATATTCACTGGTAATTCTCCTGCCGTAGAAGGTAATAAATCCGGTTGGATAGAGATATCAAGTGAGATACTCAAACACGTTAATGCCCTGAAAAAAATGGGACTGGGTTACCTTACCCCAGCCAGAAGACTTGATACGCTTTCCGGAGGTGAATTTCAAAGATTAAGAATTGCCAGGCAGGTAGTAAGCGGATTAACCGGAGTTACATTTGTACTGGATGAGATCAGCCGGGGACTGCATCCCATTGAACGAAAAGAAGTTAACCTATTACTGCGTGAGCTGGCTGATAATGGCAATACTGTGATCTGCGTAGAGCATGATCCCTTATTTATCAAAGCTGCTGATCACGTGATTGAACTGGGTCCTGGAGCTGGAAAAAATGGCGGAAAGATCATTGCCTGCGGTAGTCCAGCAGAGATAAGTAGAAATCCTTCATCAATGATCAGAAATTATCTGCATCAGGATGTCATCTTACCGGCAAAAAAACGTAAAGCAGATAGCTGGATAGAGATCACTGGAGCAATGAGTAACAACCTGCAAAATATTGATCTTAAAATACCAGCAGGTGTACTGGTGGGGATCTGCGGTGTGAGTGGCAGCGGAAAAAGCACCTTATGCCGGGAAGTTATTTATAGATCATATTTGCGAAAGCAGCCGGCAGGCTGTACATCTATTAAAGGACTCGATAGTTTTAACCGGATAATCTATCAGCAGCAGAGTGGATTTAATAAAAATGCCTTGAGCACTCCCGCAACCTATCTGGGCTATTTGAAAGAAATAGGCAAGCTGCTGGCAGCAGAAACGCCTGCTAAAGCGGCAATCTTCAATTATGCTGGAAAACAGGGTCAATGCCCTCAATGCAAGGGAACAGGTAAAAAGCGCGAAGAACTTGATTTTGCCGGATATATCACCAGTGATTGCGAGTTATGCGGTGGTACTCGCTATCATGAGAAAGTTCTGCAGTACAGCTATAAAGGCAAAAATATTGCTGATATCATGAATATGACGATCTCTGAAGCGATTGATTTTTTTGCTGATCACCCCAAACTGGCGGATAAATTACAGGAAACTGAAAACCTGGGACTGGGCTATCTGCAACTTGGTCAAGGGACTGATACCCTCTCCGGTGGAGAAGGTCAAAGATTACTTCTGGCAGCAGTTCTGCAGACCAAAAAAACCGGAGAAAAATGTCTTATATTATTAGATGAACCCACAGCAGGATTACATCCGATAGATATCGAAAATCTCTACAAATTTCTAGATCAACTGGTAGAAAATCAACACACAGTGATTTTCATAGAGCATAATACCCAATTACTGGCAAAAGCTGATCACCAAATCGAACTCGGACCCGGAGCCGGAAAATCAGGTGGCAGAATAATAAGGGAAATGTAAAGCATAGAACACTGATTTAGCGGATTTAACTGATACTCACTGATAAACAATTAATTCAATAACTGCAACCTTTTTGCTAATTAAACATATTTCACCTAACTCATTTATTGACAAAGAACTGGAAATAAGGCTGAACAACTTAGCACGTAGTGACATTTTAATGTGGGTACGTGCTTTGTTGTTTCTCGTGATGACTGTTCTATATTCGGGAGAGGGTAAAATTTATAGTCTGAATCAGGATTTGCTGGATTTAGGGATTATAGGATAGGCTGGATCTGGTGGTCTGATTCCACGTTCCTTGATCGCTGAGTTTATCGATTCACCTTGATAATTACAGAGGCATCATTTCATTACGAAAGAAATAAATATACCAAATGACCTGCCAATCAAAATTTTATACCAGGCAACATTAGCATTAACCCAATAGTTATTTTTTTGTAATTTGGCATAAAAAGAGTAGTCAGCGGGAAATGCTTCGTGTGTTGATTCTTTGGAGAAGACAACTTTTTGTGCTTCAAACTGGATAACTGATCCAAGGGAGGGAGTAATAGTCTTTTTTTGTAAGGATTGCCAGAATTTTAGAGCAGCTTTATGAACAGCCAGATCATTTTTTTTCTGCAATTTCGGGAAGATAAGTGAGGCAGGCGGAGTAACAAGTCCCAGCTTAGTAACATCCTGCATCCCGATAGCTTCTGCTACCTCCTTTAAATATGACAGAACCTTTTTGACACCAACACCACCTACAGTTGAAAGGACAAGTGCCTTTTGCTGAAAGAAGGCGGGTCTGTGACAAAAAGCTGCCAGCCTGTCGATGAAATTTTTCATATTGCCGGTAACATTCATCACATAAACCGGTGAAGCCAGAATAATTCCGTCAGCTTTAGTCATTTTCTGAATAATAGAAGTTATATCATCTTGAAGAGGGCAGTTTTCGATACCTTTTGCCATGCAGTTAAAACATCCCAGGCACAGTTTTATATCAGCCTTCCAGAGATTAATATATTCGAATTCCAAAGAGTCATCAGATTTTTGCAGTTCCTTTTCCAATAATTGAGCGGTTTTTAGAGTATTTCCCGCCCTTTGGGAACCAATAATTGCCAGTATTCTCATTATTACCTCCAATTTAATACTCAGTTCATTTTTAAAATAAACTATTTAGGTGC
>JAVCDJ010000228.1 GCA_030765845.1 Candidatus Stygibacter australis | reverse complement strand
GTGCCATTTCGCTTGATGCGATACACGATGCCTTCAAATTCACCATGCACCTCAAAATTGCGTTGCACGAAATCGATCACAGTCTTTCCTGATAGATTTTTCATCTTTTCCACCTTATTTAAAACTATTTTATGATGCTTTCACAAGCATCCCCCACTAACAAAATAACCAAAAACCGGATTCAGCCAAGAACAACTTAGCACGTAGTGACAATATAATGTGAGTACGTGCTTTGTTGTTGTGGGGGATATGCGGGAAATAGGTTTTATAGGGTCCATAAGACCTATAAGTCCTATATAAATCTTGACTAAGAGAAGCTGGGTAAAGAAATAGAGATGATACGAAAAATGATAAGGAAATTTATATGCAGTCTAAGCATTTGATAATGGGAACGGCGGGGCATGTGGATCATGGGAAGACATCTTTGATAAGGGCGATGACGGGTTATGATTGCGATACGCATCAGCAGGAAAAACAGCGGGGGATCACCATCAATCTGGGGTTCACGAATCTGGGTTTGCCTTCGGGTAATACTGTGGGGATCGTGGATGTACCCGGTCATGCAGATTTTATCAATACCATGGTCTCTGGAGCCTGTGGGATAGATTTTGTGCTTTTGATCATCGCTGCTGATGAAGGCATTATGCCGCAAACCCGAGAACATTTACAAATTATGGAATTATTGGGAATAAGCAAGGGAATAATTGTTTTGAATAAGATAGATCTTGTCGATGAAGAGCTGGTAGAACTGGCAGAGGAAGAAGTTATGGAATTTGTCGAAGGCACCTTTATGGAATCAGCAAAAGTGATCAAGGTTTCGAGTTTGGATCATTCCGGGATAGGAGAATTGATAGAAGAAATAGATTCTTATGTAAACGAAATACCCGAGCGTAGTACGGATGGCTTTTTCAGGATGTATATCGACCGGATATTCACGGTGGAAGGTTTTGGATCAATTGTGAATGGCTCGGTTCTTTCTGGCAAAATAGTTAGTAATGCAACGCTGTATTTACAACCGGGAGGGCGTCAGGTGCGTATTCGCCGCATAGAGCGTCATGGCAGTGAGACTGACAATGTGCAGGCAGGAGATCGGGCAGCGTTGAATCTAGTGGGATTTAAGCAGAAAGAATTTTCAAGAGGCACGCTGCTTTCGGAAAATCTGATCAAGCCAATAATCTGATAGATGTGAAGCTGAAGCTTTTTAGTGGAGAGCGGAAACTGGGTATTTGGAATCAGTTGATATTTTTGATGGGTACCGTGAAGCAGATGGTGCGCGTTCATCTGCTTGATAAAGATTCCTTAAGTGGTGGAGATGAAGGACTGGCACAGATATATCTTCCCCGAGAGATAGTTCCCGTGATCGGGGACAAATTTATTTTGCGGCTTTCATCAGGTGATCTCACACTGGGTGGTGGCGAGATAATTGACCCGTATCCCCTGCATCACCGCAGGCGTCGCTCGCAGCAGATTGAGATAGTGAAGAAGCTTTCCAGTGGTGATCTGGCAGAGATCATTGCAGCTGAAGTAAGGAAAAACGTGTTGCCGATCTCGCTGGATCAAATAGCAGAGATGATCAATCAGAAGGTGGATAATCTCACTGATATTGTGTATTCCAGTCTGGCGGGTGATATAGCATTTTTCCAAAGTGAAAAGCAGATAATACTGCTGATGACCAGACAGAAGACAGCACTTAAGAATAAGATATTAAATAGTATCCGATTATTTATTCAGCAGAATCCACTGGCAGATGAAGGGCGCAGTTTTCAGGAACTGATGGGTATATTTGGCGAAGAGCGTAATGATGTAACGCGGGAAGCTTTGATGTTGCTGCTGGAAGAGATGGAAACTGATCTGCAATTGCGCCGGGCAGGGAAAACCTGGGTGCTGTATAGTCACAGTGTACAATTGGATCCAGAATTTAACCGTAAGGTGCAGGTGATCATGAAGCATCTGCTTGATTGCGGATTTGCTGTACCTTTGATGACAGGGATAACGGAAATTGCAAAGGAAAACGGGATTCAGGAAAAAGAGCTGAAGCTGATATTGCAGCAACTGGTACGTCAGGAAGAGATAATTCATTATCAGAGCGTATATGTTCACAGCCAGATAGTTAAACAGGCGCAGGCAAAACTAATCAGTTTTTTGAAGCAGCATGAAGAAGGAATTGCCTTAGGTCAGTTTCGGGACTTGCTGAATACAAACCGTAAAATGACAACCCTGCTTTTGGAATATTTTGATAAGAAAAATATAACAGTGCGCAAGGGCGATGTACGCCAGTTCACGATGCAGTATAAAAGATATCTGGAGAGTTGAAGGTTAAAAAAAATATTGAGTTAAGATGCGAATGTCCCGATTTATAGCGAACTTAAGATTTTTTATTGAGATGTGTATTCAATCCTACAATTAAATAACATCTACGAAGTAAATATAGAAATTTGACTGTAGAATGAGACTGTTCAATATAACTAAATGAAAATTATAATGAATAGTAATTTTTAGCAGAAAAAAGTGCACATATCATCATATTTGTCAATTTTTGTGAAATTGACAAATTCCCTGAAAGGGAATAACTATAATAGCCCCGGGTTGTTGTATTTCGACAACCTGGGGTCAAATTGACCACCCTCACCTTCCCCTCCCCCAAACACCGGCGCAGCCGGTGTTTGGGGGAGGGCGGTGGCTTTTGGCATCAACCCCAGGTAGTCACTTCGTGCCGACCTGGGGCTATTATAGTGAATCCCCTTCAGGGATAAATTAACCATAAAGATTGAACAGTCTCTGTAGAATGGGTACCTACCCAAGGGGATATTTATTGACAAATAATGAAGAATATTTCCTAATCGGAATGATTAAATGCTGATATTTATAAGATAGTATAAATAAGACAAGATGTGACGTCAATTGTAATTGTATTAGATTACGTTGGGAAAGAATATTTGCGGATCAGAAGAAAAGAATATAACAAAGAGATGGTAATATGAAAATTATAATAAAGCTAATGCTAATAACGGTGTTATTAATCACTTTAATTTCCTGTAATCTTGGTATTGGAGATGGAGAGCCTGATAAAGATTTAGGTGACAGGATCTTGTTACTAAATGCCGATGGTACTGAAGATCATTTTTTTGGCAGATATTGCCAAGGTGAAAGTGGTACAGGTTATGATGCCTATTATGGGATTATACAATTTTTTAATGACAACCGTCATTTTCTTTTAAGTAATAGAAAACTAATGATATTTGATGCTGAGATTTACGAACTTGATTTTGTTCTTGAAGATATTGACTTAGATTTTAATAGCACAGGTATGACTGGTAATCTATCTGAAAGAGCTTGTATTAATTATGATGACAGCTTAATGGCATTTACATCTGGACAGTGTTTATATTATTTGGAAATGGAAACAAAAGAGTATTTTCAGATAACCGATAGTGGCAGGGATTATTATCCGGCTTTCAGTCTTGATAATAAGGTTTTTTTCTGTCGTATGGATAGCACTGGATCAAGTTGCAAATTGATGAGTATTTATCCTGATGGTACTGGTTTAGAGGAACATTGTTCATTTGATGAGAAACTTTCGCGGATTTTGCCTGGTCAGGTAGATAGGAATATGGTTTTCATAGTGAAAGGGAATTCATATTTTTACCAGTATGATCGTGAAACAGATCAACTTGATTATTTATGCGAGATACCTAATGACTGTGGAAAAGTAGTAGATAGGAGTAATGATGATAATTTTTTTAGTTTTAATCAGACTCAAACTTATCTGTATGTAATTGATGATGAAACATTGTATAGTTTTCCTGAAATTGATAATAAAAATAACGCTAAAATTATGCCTGATGGAGAGTCTATAGTTGTACATTACTTCTATTCTAATCAGGAATTATTATATTTCGATTTTAAATCTAATACTTTTACTTATCAAATTCAATTAGAACACGGTAGCTTACCAGCTATAACTAATATAATTGACATATCAAATGATGGGCAGAGAATTGCAGTAATAACACATCTTCTGAACGATTAATTTTATAGATGGGGCAAAAATGACGGACTATAAATATTTAATTTTAGTAATATTATCTGCAATCATCTTGAATTCCTGTCTTTTTGCACCGGAAGGGGAAGGGGAAGAGGATGTGCCAACTTATACAGATAGTGTGATAGTTATGAATATTGATGGGACAGAGCAGGAAGTATTTTCGTGTATGCGGGGATATCCGGTAGCTATGAATGATAATAAGCGCTTTATAGTATGTAATGAGGATCTGCTTATCTGGGATATGGAAACCCATAATTCAACAAAATATCTGACATGGATTGAAGTTGATTATCTAAAATATCTTGATGGTATTGAGACAATTGGAGTCAGTTATGATGATAATTACATAGCTTTCACTTCAGATAATTCACTGTACTGTTTTGATCTGGAAAATAATGAATATGAACAGATAACAAGCGGTAGTCATGATGAATTTCCCAAATTTGGAATAGATAACAGAATATATTTTTCCAGAAAGGACAATGAAAATGATAATTATATGCTGATGAGCATAGAAAAAGACGGGAGTGATCTTCAGCAAATATGCCTAAGCGAAGAGATGATCACTCATATTTTTCCTGGACAAGCTGACAGCAGTGTAGTCTATTTCGTTAGTGATAGATTACATTTCAATAAGGTTCTTATAGGAACTGGAATTTCCACGTTGCTGCATGAGCAACCTGATGAAATAAGTATTATTGGCAGAAGTAATGACGATCAATATTTTAGTTTCTCTCGTGGTTATCAGCAAAATTATTTGTACGATACTGTTTCAGAATTTACGCAAATATACTTGTCTTCACCCCTTTCGAATAATACAGTATCGAAAATATTACCTAATCAAAAAATTGCACTAACTAAAACGCGTTATGGCTCAGCAGTTCTGAAACAATGGAGTATTGATGAAGACACACAAATTGGTGAAGATATTATTATAGAAAACACAAGAGAAAGTGGAGAGAGAATATTCTGCTTCACTCCCAATGGTGAGAAAGTAATATTTATACACATTATTAGAGTAAATTAGGAGGAGATAATGATTAAGAATACTTATATAGCTATATTGTTATTATTTTCAGTATTTGTGTTTGCAGATTGGCCAAATCAAATAGGACCAGAACATTACCAATTTCCAGATAGCGTTCATTTGCGTTGGTCTAATACAAATAAATAACCCATACGGGGTAAATGTCTTGGTGTGGGGTCGTTATTTTGCTATGCAATATAAAAGATATCTGGAGAGTTGATGTGTAGGTCAATCATCCCTGATTGACATATCAAAAAGACTTAATCAAGGATGATTAAGCTACATGCAATCCTCAAAATCCTTGACAGGTGTGAGATAAAAAATGATTTATGACATCATAAAAGCTGGAGGTCTGAAAAGCCGTATAAGTTATTGATTTTTGTTTTGATTTACGAGAATTGAAATATGTTAATAACGGAGGCGTAATGGATAATATCCAAGGTCAGAGTTCCAGCTTAATTATTTATCAGATACCGGTTCTGAAATTGGAAAAAATCAATTAACAGGGAAGTAATCAACAATAAGAGAGCTCTATTATTTATTTTTTTACGATGGAGGTAAAGATGAAAAAACTTAATTTGTGTATCCTAGTCTTAGCATTAGTTATGATGAATGTGTTATTTTCTGACGTGCGTCATTTGATCGTGATGCCCGAGGGCTTTACGGAGCAGGCAGAAGAATTGGCAGATTATTTTGAAGAAGAATACGGGATAGAACGGGAGTTGCATGAAATTGGTGCAATAATCGAAGGAGCGGATGATCCAGCAGAGGCGTTGCATGATTATCTGGAAACTTATTTTTCTCAGCCGGGAGTTGATATGACAGGCAGCAGCGTTTTGCTGCTGGGCAGTGGTACTCAGGATTGGTGGAACGGATCGGAAAGGAACCTGATACCTGTATTTCTGGTAAATAATTTTATCAGTGATGCTGGATTTGTAAACTTTGATGGAATATCGGGTGCTGAAGTAGCAATTGGCAGAATACCGGCAGTAAATGATGAAGAACTGACTACTTATCTGGATAATTATTATCCTTATTTGGAAGGTGAAAATGCAGGATTATGGCAGCGTAAGCTATTAATCACCGCTGATGATGAAATTCGTAATAATCAAATTGAGGGTGCTGAACCTAATAGTCAAATGAATCACAGTGTGAGAGGTGATTACCTGGCAAATTCAATAACTTCAAATTATATAAGCCAAAAAGTATATGGAATAGATTTTGAGGCTGACATTAATGGCGAAAAACCGGAAGCCAGGCAGGCAATAATTGAGAGTTTGAATAATGGAATGAATCTCTGGTGCTATACGGGTCAGGGAAGCATGTATACATTGGGAGATGAGGACTATTTCAGGCTGGAAGATATTGCTTTGCTTACAAATGAGAGCCAACGTGGGTTTATGTTTACTGCCACCTGCTATACAGGAAATTTTGGTCAAGGATATGAGTGCATGGGAGAAGCACTGCTTTTTAATGAATCAGGAGGGATAATTGGCGGTATCCTGCCGTCTGCCGTTACTACAGCTTCAAGTAATAATTTATTTGGCTGTAATTTACTGCCGTTATTGTATGATGAAGGGATGAGTTGGGGAGAAGCCTTGATGGTAAGCCAGGTAGAAAGTGGGGCTTCAATCATGAACAGTTTGAAATATAACCTGCTGGGTGATCCTCTTGGTAAGATAAACAGTGGGATATGTGGAGCTTTGAGTCTTGATCCCGAGGTTAGTGTGATCATACCAGGGGAAGAAACGCTATTGGGTTGGAATTGTGGGGCAGGATATCAGGAAGTGTTGTTTGGGGTACAGGAAGCCAGCCATTATATAGAATACACAAACACTCTGGAAGGAATAACATATAACTACAGTGGATATAGACCGGGAGAGATCGTCTATATAGAAGTTGCTGATGTTATAGATGACCGAGCAGAAATAGAAGCTATATTACCGTTGGAAGCAGAAACCGGAGATGATGGAAGGATATTATGTAACACTCAAAATATCACAGGTAACGCAGAATTCTGGTTTAGTAGTGAAATCCAAATAGGAGAATCAGGAAATAGCGGTGATGAAATTCCGTCAAAGAACAAATTGAGTAATTATCCCAATCCCTTTAATCCTACGACTACTATCAGATATTACCTGCCGGAAGGGGGGAATAGTGAACTATCAATTTATAATATCAAAGGTAATCTGGTAAAAAAACTTGTAAACTGGTCTGAATCAGATGGTTGGCATGAGCATGTATGGGATGGCAGAGATCAGTCAGGCAGGTCAACTTCAAGCGGTATTTATATAATCAAGCTGATAAATGAAGACCAATCACTTAGTCGAAAAATCAGTCTGATCAAATGAAAACTATGGACAGAGAAAGTAAAGGAGGAGAAATGGTAATAAGTAAAAAAACTAAGAAACAGGTGAAGTATGAATAAAGAAAGAAAATTGATACTGATGATTGTGGGGATGATGCTGACGGCATTATGGTCAGCTCCGCCGGCACCCGGGAGCAGATGGCAGAATGATATGTCCTTTAGTGGTGTATCAGAGAAATACAGCCATTATAATAACGATCGTGATCGTAATCTACCGGATAGTATTCTGGTATTGCGCTGCCAGTTCAGTGACGTGAGCATTGACCTTGATCCAGGGTATCCACCAGGAGAACCTGACACTTTACCGCATGATGACGCCTATTTTGAAAGGTTTATGTTTCATTTAAGTGCCTACTGGAATGATGCTTCAGCGGGGAATTATCAATTAACAGAAGATAATTACACTCTTTATCCAGAAGTATTTACCTTGCAGCATGAGATGGGATATTATGGTGATGATGATCTGAGTACTGAACGGGTGAGTGAGATGATAGTGGAACTTCTGGATATGGGTGACATTGCGATAGATTATTCTGCTTATGACAGCTTTATCATCTTTCATGCCGGAGCAGGTCAGGAAGCAGACCTCAGCGGAGCAAATACAGCGGATCTGTGGACTACATTTGTGAGTAGGAGGACATTGCAGGCAGGACTTGATCCTGAGAATGATGACTTCCCAGGGTTGGAATATGATGGTGTGGTGCTTAAGGAATTTGTGATCGTGCCAGAGACTGAGCGTCAGCCTGATATTCAGGAAAATGATCCATTATTTGGTGTATTAGGGGTACTTTGTCATGAGTTTGGGCGTCTAATAGGATTACCCACTTTATACGATAATCAGTCATCTAACGGTAAGTCTGCGGGAATAGGAAATTATGGAGTGATGGGAACTGGATTATGGAATGCAGCAGGCTACGTGCCTCCTTTACCAGTTGCCTGGTGCCGTATTTATATGGGCTGGTCAGATTATGAGACAATAGATAGTTTTACTGAGGCAGCAGAACTTACTTATCCGATGAATATAGATTCTGAGATACCCAAAATTTATAAAGTATTGATAAACGAGGATGAATATTTCCTATTAGAGAATCGGCAGCAGAACTCTGATGGCAGTATATTCGTAAATTCAGAGGGTGATTCGCTGGCAACTTTCAGCTTTGAGATAGTTGATGGACAGCAGTATTATGAAGAGGGTCATCCTTATGCCGGGCAGCCATATTTTGATTTTATGAATAATACTTATGCCGGTTGTGAATGGGATTTTTATCTTCCGGGCTATGGAGAAGGTGACGCACTGAGTCAGGATGGATCAGGAATTTGTATCTGGCATGTGGATGAGATCGTGATGCGGGAGAAATTTAATCTGGAAGAAGAGATCAATGTGCCCAATGGTGAAGAAGAGCATAAGGCAATTGATCTGGAAGAAGCAGATCACGATCAGGGACTTGATCTTTATGGCTATTACGGGTATAAAGACGATACATATAGAGCTGGTAATAATGACTATTTTGGTTATGTGGAATATAACGGGCTTCCCTGGAATCCTACGGCTGAGAGTTATTATGGCGGAATCCAGCTGGAGATATATGATATCAGTGAATCAGCCGATGTGATGAATTTTAGTGTAGCTTATGAATGGTCGCTTGATACTGGCTATGTGGGGATAAATACTTTGCCAGCAGCATTTCTGGATTTTGGTGATGGGATAAAAAAGCTTTTCTATCCTATGCCGGATGGTAATGTATATCTTTGGGAAAATGATGCTATTATCGCTGAAGAGAATATTCCGCGGGATAGTATTCCAGAATGCTGGGCATGGCTGGAAAGTAGTAAAAAAATAATAATTCCTGCAATGATAGGTGATGTGGCATCATTACATGTTCTGGATGAGAATCTGGAAACTACCGGTCAGTTACTTTTTAATAATTATAACTGGGGGGCTCCACCACTGGTGATAACAGATGAAACCGGAGAGGAAATTATTGTACTGGCATTAAACAGTGCTCTGGATGATAATAACAAGATAGAGCTCTATGACAGTGATCTGAATGAGATCGAATACTTCAATATCGCATCATATCAGATATGCGGAAATATGATGTATGATGGAGAATTGCATATTCCAGCGAGAGATAGTAATGAATTTGTGATATACAGGATAGATCTGGAAAATTATACTCTTAACTGGGAAGCGACTTTTAATACTGAGCTCGAACTTAATAACGGAATATTGGCAGAATTCGAGGAAGATGGCGAGAAAAGGATGATCTTCACCACTAATGATTCTTTACTGGTGCAATTCAAAGAGACAGCTCCTTCCTACACATTTGAGAAAGAAATACCCTTACCATTTATTTGTGATTCATATCCCAGTTATGGTGATCTGGATAATAATGGTGTAAGAGAATTATTATATGGTGGAGAAAACAACTTTATCGCCATTGATGAAACGGGAAATATCTATCAGTCATCAGATGAGCTAACTGTGCAGGATTCCAGTGGGATATATGCTGGAGTAGTACCAGTAGATATTAATGGAGATGGAAAACCTGAAGTAGTGGGAATGATGAGCCAAAACAGGTTTTGTATCTGGGAAAATTATAATGATAATGATTTCAGGTTGATGCGAAATTACCCGGTAACTCATGGTCATCGCAGCAGATTGTATCCTATATTTAATGAGAATACGATTTATCTTCCTTCCGATAACGGTAAGATATTTAGAGACACTGATCACCAGATAGCACAGGATGATCATCCAGTGGCATATTGTGATCTGGGACGGACAGCATATTTACCATGGGAAGCACTGGTGAATGAACATGAGACGGTATCATTATTTGTGGAAGATGAGACATATATCTATCCTAATCCTTATAGCACAGTGTATAGTAGCACTATCATTGGTGGAAAGGAAGAAGTTGGAAAAATAGGTGTACGGATTATGTTATCAGAGAGTGAAAATACCCAGATATGGGTATATGATATTGCCGGTAATCAGATAGAAAGTGGAGAATTATTTCTTACTGCTTATAATGCAGGAGTATATCTGATAGATGTAAGTGGATATTCCAGCGGAGTTTATGTGGCAAGGGTTAAAGCTGGTAATGAACAGAAAATATTAAAATTTGGCATAGAGAAATAAGCGGAGGATAAATGAAGAAGATAGGATTAATAATCATCCTGCTGACGGTAATGGTTTTACTTCAAGCAGATGTTGATGGCAGTAAAGGGTTTCAGATGTTAAGAATACTCAATAATCCGGCAACGGCAGGACAGGGTGGCAATGGAGCGATTAATTCCAGTTCCGGCTTTTCCTTTTTGGATAATGCGGCAGCACCATTAATGCAGAATGGTAAAGCAGTGAGTTTTTGTCAAAACCTGTGGCTTTTTGATACTAAAATGAGCAATATCGGCTATCGAAACAGTATGGGCAAATCAAGTTTTGGTTATTCCATGCGTTATCTGGATTATGGTGAAATAGAGCGCTATACTAATAATGGAGAAAATATCGGCAGCTATCAGCCAATGGATATGGCAATTACTTTTAATTATGGTTACAGGATCGCAGCCAGTCACTATCTGGGAGTAAATATCACGGGATTGTATGAGAAGATAGATACCTCCTCGAGCACAGGAGTATCTGGAGATGTGGGTTATATTTACCTGACTCCATTTAAGGATATCCGGGTTATGGCGGGAGTGAAGAATTTTGGCAAAACATCAAAAATGGATCAGGAAGATATTGAATTACCACTTACGATTGATCTCATCTTAAGTAAAGATTTTTCGATCCAGGCTAATCGACTTACAACCGAATTTAAATTAACAAAAGATATAGATAATGATCAGCTGAAAGGTTCATTGGGAATAGAAGCCAATTTATATGAGAGCCTTTTCTTGCGGACTGGTTATAAATTTGGTTATGATCTGGAAAGCATAAGTGCAGGATTTGGAGTAAAATTATCTCGCTTCACAATTGATTATGCTTATGTACCAGTCAGCGAAGAACTTGAAGACGTTCATCTGCTTGGATTAAGCTGTCATTTTAGATAAAGAGGCAAATGAAAAGAATTGTTATTCTGCTTTTGGCAATATTGCCAGTATTTATTGCAGCTCAGAATTTCACTCCCGGTGAATTGCTGATAAAAACCAGTTATCCCCATGTATTGGAGCGTAATGCACTGGGATTAGATGAACTTGACCGCTTTTTGACGGATCAAGGGTTATTGAGTATCTCCCCTGTCAGTAATAAGGCAGAGAATAGCTATTTTACTGTCAGGTTTTCTGAACCTTTAGATATGGATAATCTTGATAATCTGCATTTTGAGGGTGTGGAATATATTCAACCCAATTATTTAAATGATTTTTTGGTCTATCCTGATGATCCGCTACTATTTGAACAGTATCTGGATTTGATCAATATACCGTCAGCCTGGAATATTACAACCGGCAGGAAAGAGATACTTGTAGCAGTAGTAGATTCCGGGATTCACAGTGATCATCCTGATCTGCAGAAAAACCTTTATATCAATCAATTTGAGATACCCGAAGATATCTTTGATGAGATTGACAGTGATCAGAATAATGAAGTTTCAAATCTGGAACTGCTTTCCTGGTTTGAATCAGAGGATTATGACTTTGATAATGACGGCAATATAACTCATCAGGACATAATTGCAGAACAATCTCCCATAATAGATAATATTGATAACGATGAAAATGGATATATTGATGATATCTGGGGTTGGGATTTCACCGATGCCGGAGAACTGGCAAATATTGCCTCTGGTGACTACCTTATACAGGATAATGATCCTGAAGATGAATATAATCATGGGACTCATGTTGCTGGGATAATTGGAGCTACACCGAATAATGAACAAGGTATTTCAGGAGTCTGCTGGAATGTGAGTATTCTTGCAATTCGGGCAGGATTTAAGACAGCTGATGGACTTTCGGGAGTACTTCAGGATGATGATGCATCTGCAGGGATAATCTATGCTGCAGATATGGGAGCTGATGTGATCAATCTCTCCTGGGGTGATTATGTGTACTCTCCCATTATTGCTGATGCCTGTGAATATGCTTATAATTGTGGTAGTATCGTGGTAGTTAGTGCTGGAAATACGGCATCATACGGCTTAATGTATCCTGCCAGGCTGGCACACACAATCTCTGTGGGGGCAGTGGATGATCAGGGTGAACGTTACTGGCAGTCCAGTTATGGAGAATACCTTGATATAATGGCACCGGGAGTGAACGTGATAAGCTGCTTTGATATTGAAGAGCCCTTTTATGAGAATATGAGCGGTACTTCCATGAGTGCTCCTTATATCAGTGGAGTGATAGCCCTATTACTTTCAAGAGAGCCCGATCTTAGTTTTGAAGAAATACGCGCTAGACTGGCATACTCAGCCTATGATATGGGTGAAACTGGTAAGGATATTTATTATGGTAATGGACTTTTAAATGCCTACGCTTTTTTACAAATCCAGAATACACCCTTAATAGAAATAAATTATCCATTTGATAATCTGGGAATCAGTAGCAGTGTGAGTATTATGGGTACCGTGACAGCCCCTGATTTTTCCCGATATTGCGTGATGTTTACTCAGCAGGAATCACCAACTTCTCTGGACTGGCTTTCAGTGGAATATCCCCATGAAAATTCACCTTCCTGGCATAATCAGGAAGTGATCGATGGTGAACTTGCCTGGTTTGAAATTCCTGATGAAGATGGTGAGTGCATAGTGAAAATTGAAGTTGTAACAATTTCCAACCAGCATTATGAATATTTAATAAATATTAATATTGATCAAACTCCACCAGTACTGCAGGAATCAGAAACTATGATCCAGCAGCGATTTGAGGGAGAGAATCTGGTAAATTATTTGAAATTGAAATACGATGAACCAGTAGATTTGGAAGTGATCATGGAAAGCGGGGAATCATCACCTTTTACGCTTTATTCAATAGGTCAGGATAGTCTTCATTATCTAAAACTGCCAGTTCTGCAGCAGCCTGGATCGTATAATGCAGTTATCAATGCCACTAATACCAGCTTTCTTGAAACTACTTCCACAGTGCCGGCAATCCTGCCAGTAAGTAGATACTGCATTGATTATAGTTCCTGGGAATATAATAGTTCCGGGTCTGCCCTGGTGTGTCTACCCAAACCGCTGGATCTTGATGGGGATGGATTATACAATGACATAATTGGTATGCATTTGGATGAAGAATTGAATCGCACTATTTCAATTTGGGAGGATAATGGGACAAGCTTGCAGCAAAGAAGAGTAATTTCAGGATTTGCTGCTAATTTCTGGCCCCACAGCTGGGGAAACGTAATAGGAGATAATTTTGAAATAGTGGGTGTGGAGGCGAACTCTGCTGCGGTATATAGTGTATCTGGAGCGTATGCAAATCTCAATTGGACTTTAAATAATTGCTATGGTGGGTCATTTGTAGATTATAATGGAGATGGGATTGATGATCTGGTTTTAATCCAGAATGTCACATTGGGAAATATTACTTATCGTGTGTTGGGACTTCACAGGAAATTTGGTAATTCCTGGCAGACCGTGCAGATCATTTATAATGAAACAGAGACTTATAGTAAAAACGAATTTCTTAATAAAGTGGAATGTGCTGATCTGGATGAAGACGGTAGAATGGATATCATTTCCTGTGATAATGATGGTGATGTGATGATCTTTGAACAGTCTGGGGAGAACCAGTTATTCTATGAAGTTTGGAACCAGCGGACGCCTGTGAGAGATGCTGACTATCTGGTAAGTGGAAATTTTAGAGGAGCAGATAATACAGATTTTTGCGTAGGTGCCTGGAATTATAATTCTGGTAATGACTCTAAAACTTTTAGCTGTTTTGTCTTTTTTTCTTTTTCAGGAATTGATGATAATTATATCGCCACAGATACTCTTTACTTTGACGAATATCGAGAAAAAAATGCCATTACTTGTTCAGACCTTGATGGAGATGGAGATGAAGAACTGATTTTTGCTTTAGATCCCAATCTTTATATTATTGATTATATAGATACTGACGGGGATGATATCAATGACAGCTATATGCCCATTTGGAATGGTTCATCTGATCAGGAATACCCTAATACGATTGCTGCAATACCTGCAATTAACGGGAATTATGGTCATATAATTGCTAATTCCTCAATATCTGGTGATCGAGAAGTCAATTATATTCAGCTTCGGGAAGAATTTACCGGTCCTCCTCCTGTTGAAGGATTTCAGCTTGAAATAATTGATGAGAATTCTGTTAATCTCACCTGGCTGCCAAATCTGGTTGCTGAATCTTTCCGGATATATCGCAAAGCACATTCTGAAAGTGACTGGCAGGAAATTCTGCTGGCAGAAACAACAGAGTGCAGCTATATTGATGATGATCTGCAGCAGGGTACTTCCTGGGATTACCGGCTAACAATATATAACAGTACTTATCAGCCAGAGGAAAGCCTACCTACATTCTGGCAGTCAGCAACTCCGGATTATCCCCCTGCTCTGGCAAAACCCGTTATAATGATCTCACCCTGGAATCTGGAAATTATCTTTGATCAACCTCTGGCAAACACTTCTGTAAATACCGGACATTTTCTGGTAAATAATGGTCTTGGCAGACCGGCATCCGTAAATACTACTGATCAAAAGAAAGGTTTGATCCTCACATTTCATCAGCAAATACCTGAGGATGATAATTATCAGATCGAGGTCAGTAATCTTGATTCAGAAAATGGGATAACATTGAGTAATGCAGTTTATGGTTTTGACTGGCAACCAGACACATGTGCTCCTCAGATTGTTTCTTCAGAAGTAATAGATCATGAAACTGTGATTGTTCATTTCAGTGAAGCCATAGATCAAAATGGGGCATCATCCCTTTCTAATTATCACCTGACCACCCCACTTGCAGACCCTGATAATTATATCCGTCTGATCACTGTAGAAGCGGAACAGGTTGTTATCTCTTTAGGTAAACCGATGCTTCCAAGCAATCAGCCATATTATCTCAAAATTAGTAATATCTCAGATCTGGCAGGTAATTTGATCAATAACCTGGGTAACAAAACATATTTCACCTTGACAGATAGAACACTTGAAAATATGGTAGCTTATCCTAATCCCTTTGAAACAGGAAAATATGAGGAGTTTAGATTTGCTTCTCTTCCTTTAGGTGAAAAAGGTGATTTGTGGATATATGATTTAACCGGAGCTTTGGTTTTTCACGCCAGTTTTGCACCCCGTACAGTACTGGAGAATTATTATTCCTGGAAAGGAGAAAATAATTCGGGCAACAGAGTATCATCCGGTATGTATTTTTATATAATGCAGATAGGTGGAAATAGACAGCGGGGAAAAATAGCAGTAATAAATTAGGCGCTTTGCCCAGGTAAGGAGAAAAAATGATATCAATGGACTGGAAAAAGCGGTTACGCACAGATTCAGATGATTTCTTCAAGAATAAAATCCCCGAGGGTTTTTATGATATTGAAATTGTATATAATGCGTATCCTTTGAGGGTCAACAATAAAATACCCAATGAGGTAATTGCCTTTGTAGGTAAACAGATAGCATCAAAAATTGCTAACCATCCCGAAGAGTATATTGAATTTTATAACTATATCTTTGATCATAAGGGTGAGACAGGAAAAACTATATTTGCCTATATTATGACCCGAGCATTACAAAAATCTCCCGAGACATTTTTTCCTTATCTGGAAAAGAAGCTTTTCATTCTCAAAGATGTGAGACTGGCTACTCTGATTGTTGATAAAGCGATCAGTCCCTTAGTTCGCAAAGATCCTGTCAGATATCAAAATATCATTATCAACTGGGCAAAAAATGATCATCCGAGCCTTACAATCTCCATGCAAAGGATTATAACGCGTATCATGCAGACTCACCCTGAGAACATACCTGAAATTTTTCATCACCTGGAATCTGGCTGGCTGAATGCCGGTGAACCAATGATAAAACTGAATATTGCAGCGCTTAAATCTATTTATAAGATCAATCCTGATTTTTATTTTGAGATCTACAGCCATTATCAAAATACGCGTGAACCTATTTTTGCTGAGATACTTACGAGTGCAATAATGGATTATCATCCAGATATAGAAACAGCAGTTATGCACTGGTCTCAAAGTGGTAATATCCGCTTAAAGAAATTTGGTCTGCACGCCCTGAAGGTACTTAAGAAAAAGAGGAAATAAAGTAATGGCAAATTATATCACTAAAGACGGAATGCAGAGGCTTCGCAGACGGGTTCAAGAACTGATAGATGCAAGGGCAGAGATCATAAAACAGGTAGTGGTAGCCCGTGAAATGGGTGATTTAAGCGAAAATGCTGAATATCATGCTGCTCGTGAAAAACAGCGTGATATTGAAAATGAATATAATAATCTTAGCAAGAGAATGGGTATTCTGATTGTGATCGATCACGATAACCTTTCCAAGGATACTGCCCGTTTTGGTGCCAGGGTATGTATGCAGAATCTTGATAATAACGAAAATATTTATCTGCAACTGGTTGGTGGGGACGAAGTATTTAAAAGTGATGATGATTATGAAAGGACTTCAATTCTATCTCCCAGAGGAAAAGCAGTTATCGGGAAAAAAGTGGGTGATATCATTGAGGTCAAAGCGCCTAAAGGCACTTTTAGATTCAAGATCATTTCAATAAAATAACCATATATAGAGGATTTAATATGAAAAAAACTAAAGATATCCAAAAAGACCTAACTTATTCAAGGCAAAATTTCTGGAAGGAATTCAGTTCGGAAAAAGGAGATGCTTTCGCATTAGCGGATGAATATAAGCATTTTCTCGATAAATGTAAAACAGAACGGGAATGTACTGATTTTTATCAGAAACTGCTTCCGGATTTGGGTTATGCTGAACTAAGTGATGGCGTGAAATCTAAGAAATATTACCGTACCTCAAAAGCAAAAAATGTTGCCATTGCCCAGAAAGGTAAATTGCCTGTAAGTGCTGGTGTAAATCTTATTGTTTCTCACATTGATGCCCCCAGAGTAGATTTCAAGCAGTCACCACTGGCAGAAGACAGTGCCAGCGGATTAGGAATTATCAAAACCCATTATTATGGTGGAGTGAAAAAATATCAATGGATGTCGACACCTCTGGCAATTCATGGTGTGATCATTCGTAGAGACGGAACTAAGGTAGATATTTGCATTGGTGAGGTAGATGATGATCCTGTGTTTGTGATGCCTGACCTGCTGCCTCATTTAGCCAGAAAAATCCAATATAATGAAAAACTGGCTACTGCTGTAAAAGCAGAACATATGCAGATAGTATTTAATTCTATTCCTTTCATCGATCCTGAAGATAAGGATGTAAAAGAAGCTGTGAAACTTAATGCTCTGGTAATGCTGAATAAAAAATATGGTATCAGAGAAGAAGATTTTCTGAGTGCAGAGCTGGAAATAGTGCCTGCTGGAAAAGCTCGAGATGCTGGTTTAGACAGCTCCATGGTTCTTGCCTATGGTCAGGATGACCGCATTTGTGCTTTCACTTCAGCCCGTGCAATCACCGATATTACTGATGCTGATTTCCAGAAAACAGCAATAGTATTCCTGGCAGATAAAGAAGAGATTGGTTCCGAAGGCAATTCAGGAGCCAAGTCAGCTTTCATTATAGATTTTATTGCTGACCTTCTGGCAGCCAGTGGCGAGAAAAATGACAGTGTAACTTTGCGTAAGACACTCCTGAACAGTCAGATACTCTCTGCCGATGTGAATGCGGCAATTAATCCTAATTATCCTTCTGTACATGAAAAGCAGAATGCTGTTCATCTGGGTTGTGGAGTAGGAATTGCTAAATTTACCGGTTCCGGTGGCAAGGGTGGTTCTAATGATGCTAATGCAGAATTTAATGCCCAGGTCTTCAGGATATTCAATGAGGGCGGAGTCTGCTGGCAATCAGGTGCCTTAGGCAAGGTTGACGAAGGCGGCGGGGGAACAATAGCCAAATTCATGGCAGAATATGGTGCTGAAGTGATTGATTGCGGACCTGGTGTTCTGGGAATGCATTCGCTCTATGAACTCACCAGCAAAGCAGATATTTATTCATCTTACAAAGCTTATAAAGTATTTTTTCTTAAAGGTTAAATAATTGATCTGGCGGGATGATATCACCCTGCCATTTTATGGAGATTATATGTTAAAAAAAATCTGGATTCCTGCATTACTGATCATATTATTACTGCTTTCTGCCTGTTCATCCACAAAAGCTATTCAGCAGATGAGCCCCGAAAAAGCAAAACAAACAGCGGATAATTTCTTTGCTCGGGGAAAATATAAAAAAGCTACCCCTTACTATCAGAAGATCATCAATGAAAGCAGCACAATTCTTCTGGCAGATGCTCAAATGCGTCTTGCTGACTGCTTCTTTTTTCGAAAGGAATATATCGATGCCAGATTTGAGTATGAAGAATTTATTCGCCAGTTCAACGACCATCCTCAGGTAGCTCGTGTTTTTTTTCAGATCGGGATTTGCTATTACAAACTCTCGCTTGATGCTCATTATGACCAGGATGAAACCTTTTCTGCGATAGATGCTTTTACAGAATATATTGATAGATTCCCTTTTGATGAAAACAAAAAAGAAGCCGTTGAATATATCAAAGAGTGCCGTTACAAGCTGCTGGAAAAGAAATATCATAATGGATATGCCTATTATAAACTATCTGATTTTCCTTCTGCTCTGCTTTATTTCAATGAGATCATCCAGTTAAATAATCATGATGAATTAGATAAAAAAGCGATTTTCTATTCGGCAAAGATGTATCTCTATCGCAAAGACCTGGAAAATACTGATCTGATGCTGGCAAAGCTTAACCAGAAATATCCTGATGACAAGAAAACTGAAATTATCCAGCATAAAAGGGATAAACTGGCTAAAAAGCTGGAAGAATGAAAATAGGACTGCTGGGCGGTTCTTTTAATCCCATTCATAATGGGCATATAAAAATTGCTCAGGCTGTTATTGAAAGCCGGATCGTACAACAGGTCTGGTTTATTCCCTCCTACATTCACCCCCTGAAAGATCACAAAGGAAATGCTGATTTTGACCAGCGACTTGATCTGATCAGAAAAGCGATTATTGATTTACCCTACCTCAAAGTTAAAGATTATGAAAAACGCTCCTCTGACCCCAGTTACACCCAAAGACTTATGCAATTCCTGTATAAAAGCTATCCACAGCACGAATTCATCTTCATCATCGGTTATGATATAATCCCGGAACTAAATAGATGGTATAAATATTCCTGGCTGAAAGATAATATCGAATTTTTGATAGTTACCCGCACAATTGATCAGGATATATCCCTTGCCAGTGATCTGAAGCATCATCAATTCCTGAATATTCCCCCTATTGACATATCTTCCACCCAAATCAGGAACCTGCTTGCTCATGGAAAATCTATCCACGAGCTTGTCCCCGAAAATATAGAACCAGAGGTTTATAAAATCTACTCAGGAACTACTGACCATTGCTCGTAGTTCCCAGATAGGTTAAGCTCAATCTTTTCTTATCAGTATATATCCGCGTAATCCGCCCAATCTGTGTTCTATTCTTCTTTAACGGATCACTGTCACCTTTGTCTGATATATATATTCTTCAGCGGTTTTCATTCGCACAAAATATACTCCACTGCTTACCTGCTTACCATTATCATCACACAAATTCCATTCTACTGAATTCATTTTACATTTTACATTTTCAATTTTCAATTTACGAAGTTTCTGCCCTTTAATATTAAATATCTCAATACTGATATCATCTGAATTCTCTCCCAGCCATAATATTTTGGCATTGCCATCACGCAGATTTCCTGCTATCAAGGGATTAGGATAGATTATCAGTTCATCAGGGAGCACTGAAATCTCATCTGAACTATTTTCGGTTCCCTGCCATTCTACTGCTCCCATATCAATTCCGTTGCCATATATCCGCGGATTGCCATAAACATCAGTCTCAGGAAGTTCTATCCCTTCTGGTAAATTAAGAGTTCCGGCATCTATTACCGGTGAATTATCCAATGGACTATAAACTTCATCCAGCATCGGATTACAATCCAGATTACCATCCAGCCAGTTAAGAACAGTATCTCCCTGATGTACTATTCCTGTTTCTCCTCCCTGCAGAAGACTGTGTGATATAGTTGCAGTGCTGGGTCGATCATTACCATTTGTATCAAGATTCAGTTGTGTTCCCACATTTCCATAGACAATCGAATTATAGAAATTTATCTCTCCACCCTGATAAGCCTTGGCAAAAGCGTGATTATTAAAAGGCACAATGCTGTTATTCATTAATGTACAATTAATAAAATTAGTTACTGCATAACAAGTGGCAACTGGTCCATAATTCCACATCCTCAGGATACTTTCTATGGAGTTATCAACCTGAAGATAGTTTATAACATTTAATACAGGTAGATCTTCAGTTTCAGTATAATTATCATTGGTAATAAATGTTGCCTGGCTGTTTCTGCATATAGTATTTTTTACAAAACTGCGATTACCAGGAATTGGAAAGTATCCCAAAAAACCGGATTCTGAATTTTCAATTATTATATTTGATATTTCAAAGTCAATTCTTGAGGCTAAAATACCCAATTTCGGAACAGCGCTGTCAAATCTTAAACTATCCATTATTACACTTCTGATCGGGTCTTCAGTAAAATCCCAGAATCTTAGATCAGGATTGCTTTGACCTCCTCCTATTCCACCAGTAAAAGTTATATTTTTTATACTATAATTATATCCTCCATTCATATCATAAATGTAATTCGCAGAAGTTTCCCTGTCCAGAAACACCTCATCTCTTGAAGTACCGACAATGCTTACATATTCCCGCATATTCAAAGGAAAATATTGTTCATTTAGAGACGGGCTGTAATAACCGGGAAGTAAGTGAACTGTATTAGGACTATCAGGATTAGAAACGCATAAAGTGATAGCACTGGCTATAGTTTTTTTGGGTTCTTCGGGATTTAGTCCACTATTTGCATCATCACCATCCGGAGATACATAAAAGTCTGCATCAATAAAATCATAATAGCAATGCTGCGATTCGATTACTAGATGTTCATCCGGATCAATATATGTATTACTACCTCCACTCTGATAAATAAAATACCGGTCTGGTTCTTCAAAGCTAAGTGTATCTGCATAGATATATAAAGTATCGGGATTATCCGGATCTATTCCCCTCCCCATCATACAGGCATAGGCTGCATAATTGCCATAGATATTACATAGATTATATGGATCAAATTCTAATGTCGTACCGGTTTGTTTTGATATTCCGCCAGCAGCACCATAAGCATAATTAAACCTTATGGTCGTTCCAGATAGATAAATATATGCACCATAACTTAAAAAAATTCCTCCCCCACCCCTATTTGCTTTATTATATTCTATTATACAGTTTTTTACTTCCAATCGTGCACCATAATTGCCATAAACAAATATGCCACCACCGTCACCACTAGCAATAGTCATATAATGTCCTGAACCATTGGTGATAGTAAATCCGCATAAAAGAGTCCCTTCACCTTCTGCTCTTTTTACAATAATACAACTATCTTCCAGATTACCATCAATAATTGTTTCCCTGATATAATGCCTTTCACCGGTCGTAAGATTTAAGCTGCCCAGGGCAATAGTATGATTATTATAATCCACATTCTCATAATACCTGCCCGGATAAACCAGCACTGTATCACCATTCACACTGGCATCCACTCCTTCCTGGATAGATGTGTAATCACCGGTACCTTCAATATCAACTATGATTGTAGTCCCCTGCAATATCCCAATCAAAACCAGACCAATAAATAAGATAAAATACTTCTTCATAATTATATCCTTATAACCCGGGAACTACGAGCTCCAGCTCGTTGAGTATTTTCTCATAAAAAGCTATTCGTCGTAGTTCCCGTTTCTTAAATTAGCAGGCGTTATTCATAATTCTACGAGCTGGAACTCGTAGTTCCCAGAAATATACGTCTCTCGATATCATTTCATCAAAACCGCTTTCCCAGTATAAACCTGTTGACCAATCTGCATTCGGATAAAATACACTCCGCTACTTACCTGATTTCCTTTATCATCTTTGCCCTGCCAGACCACTGAATGTTCTCCAGTAGATACAACAGTATTAACCAGTTTTCTCACTTTTTGCCCTTTAATATTGTAAATCGTAATCTCTGTGTTCTCTGTGCTCTCTGTGGTAAAAAATTCTATTGTCAGTTCCGGATTAAAGGGATTGGGATAACAAGTAAGCACTTTCTTCGGTTCAGGAACTTCTTCTCCTAATTCAAGTGATACTATCTGATACAGCTTTCTTCTGTCAGTAAATATACTCCCATCTTTCCGTTGTCCACCCTCAATAACTACTTTATAATCGACTTTTGATGGTACAACTCTGCCACTGGCAGTAACAATTTCTATCTCCTGACCTTGTGGTTCTTCCATGATATAAGCTCTGATTTCCAGAAGTGAATCCACATCAACCACTTCTGCTCCCTTGCAAACACCATCAATATAAACAGCTATCTCATCAGGCTTTTCTTCACCCAGTTCCACGAATATTGACTGATAATCAAGCTCTTCTTCATAGGAAAAGTATTGAGTTTCCTTTCTTTCATAATCTCCACCTGATGTCCCGAATGTCCGCCAGTAGAATGAGAAATCACTACTCGCATTAGTATATAATTCCAGCATATCTCCATAATATAATGTAGGACCTCCTGGCGGGTAGGACCCAAACCATTCTCCATGAATTTTATACAAAGACCAGTCATGGGTTTTTATTGCTGTAAGACTATCTAAGGTCGTTTCATAAAAAGCGTCCATCACGTTCATCTTATATGGCACAAAATACCCTACCCAGTTCACATCACCTGCTTCCGTTGTAACTGTCAGAGAAGTATTAAGTTCACATGAAAGTCCTCCGACTATCAAAGGATTGATCGGATCAAAATTATCTCTTATTTTTATTTTCAAACCATCTGTACTATTGAAACTATAATTTACTGAAGACCAATTATATTCTCCACTGAAGTAATTATAAATTCCTGTAAAATTGGGGCTTAATCCTATATCTCTTTCCTGCCATACAAAAATACTATCAGGTATCGTCGTCTCCAGAAATCTCTCAAACACTGTCGAAGCATATATCTGATCTCCATTATTTACACCATCAGAGCATGGCAGTTTCGGAAAGCTCATCCAGACAATGTCTCCGTCTTCATATTCCCATCTGTCCTGATCTTCATAGGCTGCATATCCGATACTAAGCCGTGATCCATCAGAATCCTGATCGTCTTCATCAAACAACCAGTTTTCAAAATCACCATCATTATCCGGATCACCGGCATCAATGCACGGTGAATCCCAGCAAAGATGATAAAGATCATCTCCAGATACAAAAGCCTCAGATGCAGTAGTTTCAAAATTGCCTTGATTGATTTGGGCTGGATATGGTTCCATATTATCATCATCTAAATGTCCACAATATCTTATTATATCATAATCATCAGCTTCATCATAAAAAGTCGATGTATCCAAAATTATACTATTACTGATATTTTTGTAGTTATTATCACTAATCGTTTGCGAAATTCCATGTTCCCTTTCATTTGAATCTTCACAAACATTATTTATAATAGTGCAGAAATTCATTTCTAACGATGAATAATCCAAATCAATTCCTGCCCCATCTCCACCGATATCAGATATCGTATTATCACAAATTAAAGAATTTATTACAGTTAGTACATCAACATATTCACTACTTAAATTTGATAAGTAGATTCCTCCATCGGAATTATTTCTGATGATGCTATTTCTAATTTCTAAATTATAACAAACTGCTTGTCCATGTATGAAAATACCACCAGCACCAAGGATATGACCGTTTAAGTTATCATTGATATTATTTTCTATTGTACAGGAATCTATGAGAATGTTCGCTCCTTTGTAAATTCTAATAGCTCCTCCTCCATTACCATTATTTACACAGTTTGCAATTATACAATTTCTAATTACTGTATCATTGCTTCCATAAGCAGAATTCCCTATTGTTATCCCGGCTGCATGTGCATAAGAATTTATATAGCAATCAGTAATAGTGAAACCATCTATTGTATATCCTTTAGGACCAGAAAGATGTATTCCATAATATGCATTATCTCCATCAATTATAGTCGTATCAATATAATTTTCATTTCCAGTAAAAAAATAATTACTACAAATGGTCAATGAGTCTGGTGCACCAGTGTTTATATAAATTTCCTCAAAATATGTCCCTGGTAAAATTAAGATTGTATCATTTTCTGCCAACGACTGGCAATTTATTGCTTCCTGTATAGTCTGAAATGCTTCTTCCGCACTTGTTCCATTACCTGATTGTGTTACGTTGCAATCAACGTACCAGGTATCGCAAAAAAGGAACGCAGGCAATAATACTATTGCCAATAAAATATAATATAGCTTATCCATATTTATCTCCTGCACATTCATTGTGCTTGTGTTTTTATTTGTCAAGCTGCCTGTTTATTCTGAGTGTTCAGTGTTCTATTCTTCTTTAACGGATCACTGTCACCTTTGTCTGATATATATATTCTTCAGCGGTTTTCATTCGCACAAAATATACTCCACTGCTTACCTGCTTACCATTATCATCACACAAATTCCAT
>JAVCDJ010000227.1 GCA_030765845.1 Candidatus Stygibacter australis | reverse complement strand
AAATAACGACCATTATCACCAGCCCCTGAGAATGAAATTGCTTAAGTGCAAATCATCAATTGGTAGGTATAACTGCACGTAGTTCTCGCCCCACTTCCGGAGTACCGTGAGCGGTGCAAGTCCTATTTATTGACTTCATACTTGACAGAATTTGGGTAAGCGAAGAAATTCTTTTAAAAAATCAAGGAAGAATTATGGATAAATTAATCGTGCTTCTATTGACAATGATAATATTTGCAGGCTGCACAGTTACCACTGAAGTAATCGAACCTGAAGCTGGAGAGATGCCACTTAGTATGGATCTAAGACCAGTTACTGAGCTGGGCTTCACCGTAACTCAGGTGCAGGTGACTATCAGCAGCGGAACTTATCTTTCTACCCGTAATCTGGAAATAACCGGCAGTACTGCTACCGGGACATTTTCTAATTTGATGCCGGGAATATATGAGATTTTTGTCGAGATTTTTGAGGAAGAGCTATTGATAGCAACAGGCAGTGGAAGTGCTGAAGTATTTGCCGGAGAAATCACTGAGGTGGAGATCAGCGTTGTGCTGGAAGATCTCACAGGGGACATTGTGATCAATGTTGACTGGGGTGATCTGCTGCCACCTGAACCGCATCATATACTATTTCTGGGAAACAGCTATACTGCTGCTAATAGCGGATTGTATACTCATGTAACGGGTATAGTCCAGGCAATTGATCCGGACTGGGAAATAACCACCGGTTATTCTACTCCAGGCGGCTGCACTTTGGAAATGCACACGACCAATACCACCTCTCTGGCAGAGATTAATTCCGGGCTCTATGATTATGTGGTTTTGCAGGAGCAAAGCACACGTCCGGTGGAAGATCCTGATCTCTTTTATGAATATGCCACCGTTTTAGACAGCATGATAACGGCAAATAGTGGTGAAACAGCTTTCTTTATGACCTGGGCACGTCAGGATGATCCGGCAATGATAGATGATCTTGCTGCTGCATACACCTATATTGGAACAGAGTTGCAGGCACCTGTATCTCCTGTAGGACTGGCATTTGAGCAGATAAGACTCACCCATCCAGAGATCAATCTATATTCAGTTGACGGCTCGCATCCAAACTGGCACGGCAGTTATCTGGCAGCACTGGTGATCTATGCCACCTTATGGAACCAGGATCCTTCCGGCTGCACATATATCCCTGATGAATCTATTCACTCCGAAGATGCAACTATCCTGCAGCAAATTGCCTGGGAGACCGTTTCAGCTTACTAACCAACTTTGGTTATCGATTCGTAAGGGAATTTGGGTTATGGACATAATGGACGTAGTGGACGTAGTGGACATAATGGACGTAGTGGTGAGAATTGAAAGCAAGAGTACTCTATGATGATACTTTGCGGATGGCTTGTCGAGCCTGAGCAACGCATAGGCTGATACCTCCGCAATGGTGACTACTAATTGACCTAAACCCTATAAAAGCGAGATAGATCATTGGGTCTACCATTGCGAAGGTTTACCAACTATTATCACCATACCATTGCGAAGGTTTACCAACTATTATCACCATACCATTGCGAAGGTTTACCAACTATTATCACCATACCATTGCGGAGGTTTACCAACCATTCGCAAGGTATTAGCCATTTAATTACTTCAAAAGGGTCAGTTTTCGGCAGGAGATCAATTCATTATTGAGTTTATATTGAGCAAGATAGATGCCGCTGCTCCCTGCAGGTGCTTTCCAGGTGCAGGTATATTCTCCTGCTGAATAAGTTTTATTTATTACCTGGTCTACTAATTGCCCCTTGATATTATAGATAGTGATTTCCACAAGTCCGGTATGGTCAAGATTGAATGACAAATTTACTTCCGGATTAAAGGGATTGGGATAACAATTGAACTGGGGCGAGATCACTATCTCATCATCAATTGTACCTGTGAGAATATCTGAAACATCTCCGGTGGCAAGATAGATATATTCTGTAGCATATCTCCATATACTGTCGTATTCTTCTACTATTTGCATCAGTAAATGTTCTGCGTGTGGTAAAGCAATTTCCATAGATGAATTGTAAGGTAAATAGCCTTCGGTGAAACCAAAATCATAATAGCCTAATCCAGGTAAATCACCTACCTGCCGCACTTCTAAGCTCCAGAGAGGTTCTTCACCATTGATTGAAAACAAGATCCCATCATATCCTGACTGATAATCTGAATTGGAAGAGAATTGATTCAGATCAGGCAGAACCATCTGATTGCCTTGAGCATCCAGCACAAATATCACGTCGTCACCTTTTATAATATAATTTTCATTCCAGATTTCCAGACTGTTGCCGGGAGTGATATCTTCAACTTCGATAACTGACCACTCATCATCCCTCAGGGTAACAATTCGATAGTTATAATTATAGAAATCAGTTTCTATCAAAAAGGCAATATCATTTCCTGCCAGACAGAAATCAATCATGTTGTAATGAGTATCAATATCAGTTTCAAAACTATCTATCTGCTCAACTGATAATGCAGCAGGTTCAAAAGAATAGAGTGAGAAATCTATAGTGCCAGGGAAATAACCAAGCATAACATCAATTTCAGGATAGTCAGGAGGAGCGTCATTCTCCAGCCTGCTATCCCAATGATAGTCTTCATCATAGCCTACTGTGCCATGAGTGCCGGAATATTGCCAGTGCTGAATATCCCATTCATTTCCAGAGTGATTATTGGAATCAAGGCCTGAACGGTGCACGTAACCAAATCTTCTCTGCTGTTTACCACCAAAATGATTTAAATAACCTCGCTCTCCCATATCAGGATTTGCTGCTTCGGGATAAACTGGATTATACCAGGGATAGTCTGCTCCATACGGTGCAGTAACTAAATCACCGTAATCAGGATCTTCGTAAGGGTAACCACAGGTATAGAAGCCATTATTGCCTACTGGCTCATTGCCATGGAATTGAAAACCAGGGTCGCCAGTCCAGAAAGGATCAGGAGGGAAGATGAATTTATGCAGATCAGGATATTGCACATCCCATTCCCCTTGCGGCAAATTAATAGTGAAAGCTTCTGTGGAACCGTGAGGGTGCTGATATTCTGGAGTAATGACACCTTCATAATGGGTGTTCATATCACCATAAAGATCAATGTCTCCATCTCCCAGGGCAGCATAACTTCCATAAAGATAGATGTCATCACAATTATCGTCATGGATATTGCCGGCATAATCTCGATACTTATATTTATAAAAAATGCGCTCTTCTGATACCAGCCCGAATAAATATGCACTATCTTCGGCAGGATCACCCATTTCGACGTCAGCATAACAAATATCACTGGTGATATAAACTGTGTCTGCACATCCCCAGGTCATATTACTGCCGATGCTTCCTTCTATCCATAACTGGCAATTCACAAATACTGAGGTGTCATTTACTTCCAGATCAGTGGTTTCTTCTTCCCAGATAAGTTCCTTAGTAGTAACTTCATTTACCCAGATAGAATCTCCGATTGCCAGATCAGGATGCGCAGGATCAGGGAAGCTGTTATAAACCGTGAATGTATCAACCTGAGTGAGCCAGTCAGCATACCTGAGATGAGCAATATTACCATCTATCTCCGCCAGCAGCACATCATGATCTGCACTTTCCTCGATCGTAATCCCATTTTCTCTGATATTTTCAGCAACAGCAGGAAAAACGAAATGCACTGAATTCTCAATGTATCCTCCCAGAAATATTTGATCCATTGGAGCAGAATTTACTGCTGGAGCACCAGTAGAATAATCCATGATCCGCCCGGAAGTAAGCACGATTTGATCAAAAGTGGGCCAGCCATTATTAGTGCCTCCCCCAATTTGCCTAATCCAGATATCATCATCACTCATTGTCATTCCTTCATTGTGTTCAGGTCCAAAAAATAAAACATCTCCACTATAATCTTCTGGATCATAGGACTCAAGGTTTTCACTTTCTTCATATTGGGTAAGATATTGAAATCTGCTCATGGGAATCTTAGCTGATTCCATTGCTCCGATCAGTAATCCGCTATCAGTTTTTAATACTTTGAACTGGCTTCTGTCCGGCAGACCACTAATAGGTTGAAAACTGAATGTCTCCCCCAGATCACTGCTTGTTACCACCATTGCTTTGGCAGTAACAGGATCAAGATAGAAAACATATATCATACCTGATTCATCTACCCAGATAGAGGGTATGAGTTTACTAAATATAATCCCGCCATGATTGTCAGGACTTATGATTAACTCCTGAATATCGTGCTCTATAAATTCATTGCCGTCATCAGTGGAAATTGATATTTTCAGGTTAAAATACATGTTGTCATCATCATAACTCCTTAGATAATATGCCAGATAGATATTATCTCCCTGCTGAAATATTCCTGCATCATGGTCATACAGCAGCATTTCATCTTCACCGGCACTCACCACCAGATTCACATCATTGATTTCCGCCATAAGGGCAGATACAAAAACTAAACAAAGAATCAATAATAGTTTTTTAAACATTATTCCTCCTAAATATATTTTATTTTTTAACGCAGCATGATCATTTTACCTGTTTCACTTTTGATATTCTTACCTTGCAGGACGTAAAAATATACTCCTGAGCCGGCAATATTTCCTGCCTGATTCCGGCAATCCCACTGAACTTCATTTGATGTTGCGGGTAAGCTCCTCACTTTCTGTCCTTTGATATTATAGATTACAATTTCTGCATCTTCTGCGCTTCGTGGTAGATCACATTTCAAAGTCGTACTTCTCGTAAACGGATTGGGATAATTACTTACATTCAGCAGATTACCGTCAATTATTTCTTCATCAGTTATCGGCACAGTACTTAGATCTATTTTCTGCACGTAAAGACTGGGATCATCCATAGGCATGTATTCACCTCTTCGGTCTTGCCAAAGTGCAATACTGCTTCCATTTTGATCAGTTACACATGCCTCAATATTTTGCCAATGGGGCTGAGTACACACTTCTAAACCGTTTTCCGGGATATTATCAACGAGGTTACCGTCTGAATTATAGATTTTTGCATATATATCTCCGTCAATAGTATTTCCGTAAACAATCAGCACTTCTTCCCAGGCACTGAAATAACAATAATTCATCGATATTTCACTCTCAAAAGTGATACCCTCTTCCCAGGCACTTTCACCATTAAGATTATATTTATACAGGATAAATGGATTGTCAGCTTCTTGTATCAGATAATAAAGATATTCACCCTCAAGCTGATAGTCATAAAAATCTTCACAGACTTCTCCAAATATTCTACCGTCTTCTTCCCATAACATTTCACCTTCGGGATTGTATCTTTGTCCTTTCAATTGTTGTTCTTCGGTTCCCGCAGGTGCTATCCAGAAAACTATGATATCTGAACCATATTTACTCAATTTAAGATTTCCGCGTAAGAAAGAAGTTGAAACTATATGACCTTCATTACTCCAACCTGGAGCAGCAGAACCATCATCAGCCAGTCTGGTAAGTCTTAATTGACTTGGAGGGAATTCATTTCTAATCCAGAAAATGTAAGGATACTCTACCATTAAATGTGAGCAGTCTCCTTCATATCCTTCCAGCAAAGTGATCCCACTTCCCCACACAAACTGATGATTTTCAATTTTCTGAGCTTTGAGATATAATCGAGGGTCTCTGAATGTTTCATCCTGATCACACCAGAGAAACAGATAGCTATTATTACCGGCATTCCCAAAGCCATAATCTGTGAAATCAAATTCACACTCAAAAATCTCTCCGCTTTCTCCCATCAGACGGTTGCCATCCTGATCAATTATCTGTATTCCACCTCCAATAAAATTATCTTCTACAAATTGATAGGCTATGCATAATTCGGTCCCGGCTTCATTAAGACAAATATCGTGACTGAAATATTCAGTTTCAACATTCACTGTTGCCGGCATTCCATTTGCAATATAAAATAATTCTCCAGTATCATTATTGATCATCTGCACATATATTTGTCTCTTAGGATATCTATCATCACGCCAGCATACTGCCGAAACTGCACCTTGGGTTTTCAGTATATATTTCACACCTGTAGAGCCTGCCAGCACACTCAGAACAGTATTTCCCATCCCGGCAATTTGAGCATTATCATCTTCATCATAAATCTGTACTTGTATCTCATTTCTGTCCTCTTGATATTGTTGCCAGAATAAAACGCTGCTGTCAGATTCACAGAACATTTTCAGAGTATGGCGGCTGTCCTGAGATATACCTGCTAATTGCGGTCCAGTTCCTGATATTGCATTCCCCTCGCTGTCCAGATGTTGATAGAAGATATTATAAGTTTCATCGCCCAGTTCTCCCCAGGCAAGGGTGAGTCCACCTGCTTCATCTGCTGAAAGGGTAATATCTGCATAACTGTCATCTTCACTCGTACCCAGCAGTATTCCCTCTGATCCCCAGTCTGGTTCTTCACCTATCTGTGTCTTTTGGGTGTGAATGTAACTGAATTGATTTTCGTTTCTAGTAAAGATCATTCCTAACTTATCATCAGAAGTTTTTACTCCTTTTATTATCTCATACCTGTCTTCACCATTAATTGAAGCGATATTCTGCATCTCATTAAACTGAAAATTACCATTATAATCTAATATATTTGCCCAAAACCCACCTTCCAGCTCTACTATTATAGTATATTCACCAACACTCCAGGGCAAAACAGTCACATGATAATCATATATATATGAACTCTCTATCATAATGCCTTCTGCTCCCCAGTGCAATATTGCCTGATTGTCACACCTCTGCAGATGAATATCTCCCATTTCAAACCTGGCAGCAACTACTATCCCACCAAAACCATCAGGCACTACAGAAAACTCGTGAGAATAATAATCGCAATTGAATAAAAGATTTCCGCTACCGTTCCAGACTGACGGCACTTCTCCTTCTCCATTCACATAAAGACATTTTATTTCGTTTGGAGTGTGATCTTCGAGCCAAACCAGATAAGCTCCTCCGTCTTCGTCTGCTGTCACTCGCAGAGGGAAACATTCCCATTCTTCTTGTGCCAGTTCAAAGATCAATCCCGTTTCACCCCATAACAGATTACCAGTTGTATCTATTTTCTGCACTCGCAATAATGCCGGATCGCCAAGTTCATACCAGGCTGCCACTATATCTCCATCAGAAGTTTCTCCCAATACTTCTCCATTGGGATAATAACATTCCCGCGTTGTTAAAATAACCGGCTCAGCCCAGATATTTTCGCCATCTGCAGAAACCTTTTGCACTTTCATTTCCTGTAAACCACCTGAGGCATCACTCCACATTAGCATGTAACCACCACCGCTGAGATGGATCACTGCTCCAGAATAATTAAGATTTGTTTCCTGCCGGATAGCCTTGCCATTTTCTTCCCAGCAAGTATAGCCCAAAAGACCTATTGCCAAGATCAATAACCCAAGTATCATTAATTTCTTCATCTCACTCTCCCAGAATTATCCAGTTTAACGCAGCATGATCATTTTGCCAGTTTTACTTTTGATATTCTTCCCTTGCAGGACATAAAAATATACTCCTGAGCCGGCAATTTTACCTGCCTGATTCCGGCAGTCCCACTGAACTTCATTTGATGTTGCCGGTAAAGTTCTGACTTTCTGTCCTTTGATATTATAGATCACAATCTCTGCTTCCTCAATATTACGTGGCAGATCGCATTTCAAGGTTGTACTTCTCGTAAACGGATTGGGATAATTACTTACATTTAGCAGATTACCATCTGGTATTTCATCATCAAAATTTAGAACTAAGCCCACATCTACAGCTTGAATGTAAAGTCCGGGGTCTGAATCCCATTGAAATTCTCCCCTATATTCCCTCCAAAGCGAAATATTGTAGCCATTATCACAGGTCAGGCTGGATTGAACGGACTGTGCATGGCGCTGAGTGCATACCGCTATACCATCTTCTGGGAGATTATCAACAAGATAACCCTCAGGATCATAAATTTTCGCATAGATGTCATTTTCACTATTTGTCCAGTAAACGATAACAAAATCTTCATAAATAGATAATGGATGCAGAAATTCTGATTCACTATCACTGACCAGAGTTAATACTGAATATAAATTGTTACCGTTCAGGTTATATTTTTTTAGTGAATAATAATCATAAGCTTCATATTGAATACAGTATAAATATCCATCCTGGAACTGATAGTTGACTAAATCTACATAGTCATCAACCAGTAAACGCCCTTCCGCTTCCCACAAAAATTCTCCCTGACTGCTGATTTTCTGTCCGAATAAACTCATTTCGGTAAGGTCAACAGCCCCCTCCCAGAGTACTAAAATATCATCATCAATCAGATAAAGTTCAGGTTTGCAAATAGTTTCCTGTTCAGATATTAATATTCCATCTTCCCAGCCAGGGACAATATTGCCATCGTTATCTATACGTAGCATTTTCAGCTTTTGATCTATCCCATTATTTTCCATCCAGCATATATAGGACTCATTTATAGTAATATATTTCTGATAATACGCTGTATCTTCTAAAAGTATTACACCTTCGCCCCATATAAACTGATCATTTTCTATTTTCTGAGCTTTCATTCGCCATTGTGGATTTACAAAATCACCATATCCTTCATCCCAGACAATTAAGAATCCATTCTCCACAGTTGCTGGCACAATTTCCGCTTCTATATAACTTTCCTGATTAACTGACAGTCCGTCATCTCCCAATAAACGATTACCTTCAAGGTCTATAACTTGTACAATATCCCGGTTTCTGGTATTACTAAACTCCTTAAAGGTAACACATGCCTTACCTTCAGCATTAAAGCATATCTTAGGATAAATTTGATTTACGTTACTATTTAAGATCACCGGAATACCATTTTCATCAAACATAAATTCTCCGGTATTATTATCCACTATCTGCAAAAAAACCTGTGATTCATGTTCTCGAGTATCGCACCAGCAGATAGCAGTATGATCATTATCACCTGCCAGATCACATTCATCTTCTGAAGCCCCGGATAATACTGTCCACAGTGGATTGCCAGTCTCGCCACATACAGGATTTTCTTCACTGTCAAATATCTGTATCTTGATCTTATCTGAACCTTGATCATGCTGTGACCATACACAGGCAACACCTGTTTCCGTTGAAAAGTTCTTTATCGAATAAAATCCCTGCTCTGAGCTACTCACGCTAATTGGTTCTATGCCAGTCATTGAATTTCCTTCAGAATCCCAGTGCCGGTAATACAAATCCTCGTGATATTCATCACCAGAAGCATCCCAGTTTACATAAATCCCGCCATCAGGTGCCGCTGCAATTCGGGCAGTAGCATAATTATTCATGTCATTATCTACCAGTATTCCAGCAGGGTCCCAATCTGGATACTCGCCTGGCATTATCTTTTGAGCTACCAGATAAGTATAATTATATTCTATTATACTATAGATCAATCCAAGTTTGCCATCTGTAGTAATCGTCACATCTATCTTAGTAGTTGCCTGGTTTGGTTCCAGAAATGATAGCTGCTGCCATTCTTCAAAGATGAATTGGCCATTCGGGTCGATGCTGTTGAACCAGAAATTATCGTCATCCACCTTTATCAAGCCATACTGTCCTTCTGACCAGTTGAAAAAGGAAAAATAACCATAAATACGCATATTTTCACCATGAATACCTTCTTCACCCCAGTAAAGAATTCCCTGGCTGTCGCAACGCTGCAATACATAATTAGAAATACCGTATTTATATACTAATATTATACCTCCAAAACCATCAGGAATTGCTTTCAAAGCCAACTGATAGGTATTTGCTTCATAACTCATGATGGTGTTGCCATTTGCCGACCAGCCTGGACAGGGATTGCCCTCGCTATCCAGACGCAGAGCGCGAATATTACGCTGAGATGAATTATCTATCCAAACAAGGTATATTCCAGCTTCCTCATCTGCTACCAGCCGCAGCGGAGGATAATTCATTGTCCCTAACAGTTCTATAGTTATGCCAGAATCACTCCAAAGCAGATTACCCTCTATATCTATTCGCTGAATTCTGAGTTTTGTGGACTCCTCTCTTTCAAACCAGGCTGCTATAACTTCTCCATCTGATGTCTCTTTGATACATAAATTATAAGGATAATAGCTGTCATTGTCAGTTAGTAATAAAGCTTCTTCCCAGATGTTTTCACCGTCTTCTGATACCCGTTGCGCTTTTATCTGCTGAAGTCCGTTTGAGGCATCACTCCAAATCAGCATAAATCCGCCATCACTTAAATTAATTACCGAATCTGAATAATTAAGATTCATTGCCTGCCTGACAGCCTTTCCGTTCTCTTCCCAGCAGGTATAACCACAAAGCCCCATTGTTATGAGCAAAAGTGATACTAATAATAAGCTTTTCATCTTTTCCTCCAGAAAAGGTTAACGCAGCATGATCATTTTACCTGTTTCGCTTTTGATATTCTTACCTTGCAGGACGTAAAAATATACTCCTGAACCGGCAATATTTCCTGCCTGATTCCGGCAGTCCCACTGAACTTCATTTGAAGTTGCCGGTAAGCTTCTCACCTTCTGTCCTTTGATATTATAGATCACTATTTCCGCATCTTCCGCACTTCGTGGCAGATCACATTTCAAAGTCGTACTTCTCGTAAACGGATTGGGATAATTACTTACATTCAGCAGATTACCGCCTGGGATATCATCTTCAGCAACAGGGACCGTGCTAAGATCAATCTTCTGCACATAAATACTGGGATCACTTGCAGGCATGAATTCACCTCTGCTGTCACCCCATACCACAATGCTGTTATCATTTTCATCAATAATGCTGGTAAATAGATACTGGCTATGGATTGCTGAGCAGATGTCTATTCCATCGGGAGGAACATTTTCGATCAGATTACCGTCAAGATCATATAATAATGCCTTGATGTTATAATTATTATCTGTCCAATAGGCAACGATAACATCATCATTTATTTTCAGATCAAATCTTGGTGAATATGGGAAACTGGTAATAACAACTGGACTTGACCAGACCATATTTCCCTCAAGATCATACTTATTTATTTCCATATTATCTGGTCCATTATCCCAGGTAGAAATATAGAGATATTCTCCAAATAATTCAATTCTTTTGATATAAATATCACAACCTATTTCAACACCGTTATCACCCCAGAGTAAATCGCCTTCCTCACTTACTAACTGGGCGTAAAGGTAGGTGTGATTAGCAGAACTTTGATACCACAATACCAAGATATTTTCATTATAAGGAAATTCATAATAATAATTCGGATTGTTAATAACCTGAGCCAGGCATATCCCTTCCATGTCCCAGCCAGGTGCCGGTTCTCCATTTTCATCAAGCCTGATCACATACAAATCCGGATTTTCGCTAAAATCACCTTCTTGCCAGAAAATGTAATTATCTTCGATTGTTATTCCGATACATTCATTATCGATCCCGCTGCGCAAAGTAATTCCTTCTCCCCATAATGCTCCATTTCCATTTATTCTTTGAACTTTTAAGAAAGTTTCCGGATGAATGAAATCATTACTTCTTTCACTCCAGGCTATCAGAAAATCATTACCTGACCTGCCTAATGATATCTGATCAAAAACAACCGGTAAAGCTCCAAATTGTAAGCCATTTTCACCCACCAGCAGATTTCCTGAAAGATCAATGATCTGTGCACCTCCTGTTTGAACGTCGTAATCAGTACAATGATAACATACGCAGATCAATTCACCACTCTCGCTGAAAGCTACCTTGGGATAACACTGATCAATATCATATAATTCATTTACTGCCAATCCCTGGTCTTCAAACATTGTTTCACCGGTTTCATTATCCAGTAACTGAATAAATGTTGTGTATTCATCATATCTGCTTTCTTCCCAGGTTATGGCAGTATTTGTTCCACTGGTTGCAAGATATGCTGTGCCCACATTGCCTGCAATAACTTCATAAACAGTATTGCCACCTGCTGCAAAAACCAGATCGTCATTTTCATCCATAATCTGCATTTTTATTCTTTGGAAACCGCCTTCTTTTATATCCCAGAAAATGCCGCAGTTATTATTGGAATTTTCTAAAAAAACAGGAGATGGATGTTCATGGGATGACATCTCTGTTATAAGCTCATCACTTACAGGGCTGCCATCACAATCAAGATGGTCATACATGATCCCATTAACATCTTCATCCCAGTATTCACTGCATAAAAATACCCCACCGCTCTCGTCAGCAGAAATTTCTTCAATCGTGTAACTACAGTTGAAAAAATTATTGATATGAATTATGATACCGTTTTCTCCCCAATCCGGTTCTTCTCCAATTTCAAGTTTTTGAGCTACTAATACATAAACCTCAGAACCGTAATTGTTATCACTGAATACTATGATCAATTTACCATCGCTGGATCGCGTAAAATCCCAATCATAAATATACCCCCCCTGCATTTGTAATCCAATAGTTTGTGGTTCTTCAAGTAAAAAATCACCATCGGAACTTAGTAAGGTAGTTTTGAATACTTCTTCTTCTCTGTCTCGATATATGATTGCATACATCCCGGTTTCCCAGTTTGATATTTGAAGATCATATGTCCCGGTAATAAATAAACCTTCATCTTCCCAGAGATTTTCTGCTTCAATATTGAATCTTTGCATTAGAAATGTACTGGAATTATTTTCCCTTGCACTTACTACAAATCCACCATAACCATCAGATATAACTTCCAGATCAGAATAAACTATATCAGTGAAGATCACGTTGCCAGTACTGCCCCAGTTTTCACTAACATTTCCATCTGAATCTAAATGTATAGCTCTAACGGAATTCTTATTGTAAATAATATATACACCACCATTTAAGTCTTCCACTGTTTCCAGAAGGAAGCAGTCATCTGTGTCAAAATCCATCTCGAAAGTTAATCCATCATCGCCCCACAATCTATTACCATCCTGATCAAGCTTCTGACATCGTATAAGAGTCGGATTGTCCAATTCATACCAGGCAGTAATGATATTTCCATCAGAAGCTTGCAAGATGATTTCACCATTGGGGAAATATAATGCCCGTTCTGATAAGGATATTGGCTCAGCCCAGACACTTTCACCTGCTTCAGATACCTTTTGCACTTTCATTTCCTGCAAACCATCAGAGGAATCACTCCACATCAGCATATAACCGCCACCACTGAGATTGATCACTGCCGAAGAATAATTAAGATTTGTTTCCTGCCGGATCGCCCTGCCGTCTTCCTCCCAGCAGACATAACTATATAAACCGATTGATAATAATAACAATGATAATAATAAAACTATTTTCATCTTTTCCTCCAAAAAAGGTTTAACGCAGCATGATCATTTTGCCTGTTTCGCTTTTGATATTTTTGCCTTGCAGGACGTAAAAATATACTCCTGAACCGGCAATATTTCCTGCCTGGTTCCGGCAGTCCCATTCAACTTCATTTGAAGTTGCGGGTAAACTTCTCACCTTCTGTCCTTTGATATTATAGATCACTATTTCTGCGTCTTCTGCATTTCGTGGCAGATCACATTTCAAGGTTGTGCTTTTCGTAAAGGGATTAGGGTAATTGCTCACATTAACAACATTCCCATCAATGATCTCATCATCAAATGTCGGGACGGTATTAAGATCAATTTTCTGCACATAAATGCTGGGATCACTTGCCGGCATAAACGAACCTCTGGCATCCTGCCAGATGACAAAGCTGCTCCCGGAATCATCCACAATGCTGGAACGGCAATACTGCTCATGCCTTTCTGAGCAGATAGAAATACCATCTGGGGGAATGTTTTCTATCAGATTCCCTTCTAAATCATAGATCAAGGCATATATATTATAATAACCAATGTCCGACCAGTAAACTATGATCAGATCTTCCCAGATATCCATAGTTATTGAAGATGAATATGCATCAATTTCCATAATATTTAAAACTTCAGGTTCGTTCCAACCATTGCTTCCATCCAGATCAAACTCAATAAATTTAAAGGATTGTGAAGGGAAATCTTTAAACAAGCCAATCAGTTTATCTTCTATAACCTGCGCATCAGCAAGCTGGAGCTCCTCATTTTCAAAGAAATAGCCTTCATCTCCCCAGAGTAAGTCTCCCGTGGCTGAAATATATTGCGCTTTCTGGTCATTAATCTCCCGCCAGATAACTACTATGCCATCATCAGTGATATAGCTCTGGCAGTCAGTAATGTGATTTTCAGCAGCAATCTCTATTCCTTCTTCACCCCAGTTATCTTCTATTTCTCCAGCTTCGGTAAGGCGAGCGACCTTTAATTTACAATCTGAACCAAATGTAGTTTCCTGCCAAATTAGATAATTATTAGATATTGAAACACCTGTGAAATCATTCATACCGAAAGCTGATAAAAGAGTTGGATCATCCCAGACGGGCTGACAATCTACAAATTTCTGTACATTCAATGTTTTTAAGTGTTCTCCACTCTCTGTTTCAAAATCATTCCAAAACACTATAAAATCATCACCTTGTGAACTCACTGCAATACCTTCCACTTCCACTTCCATATTGTCGCTGCTCAAGATATATCCATTGTTACCCAGCAGCCTGTTCCCTTCCAGATCCATAATTTGGATTATTGCTCCTTCTGCTTCCGGTTCAGTGTATCTCTGTTCATAGGCAATACATATCTTATCCCCAGTTTCATTAAAAATAGCAACTGGATATTCCTGCCTGCAACTGCTATAATCTGATACTGCCAGCCCTTGATCAGGAAAAATATATTCTCCGGTAGCATTATCAAAAACCTGAATATAAATTGTATAATAACTATTATACGTACTGCTTTCTGCCCAGCAGATCAATGAATACTCACCATTACTATCAATATCAGTGACATCCCAGTTAACACTACCCCCTTGTTCCTGCCATATAGAATTACCATTTTCAGGCAGCAGCATGTTTCCATAAGTATCGGCTATCTGAATTTTGATCTTATCATCTCCATCGCTTAATTCTCTCCAGAAGATTGTGGTCTCCTCAGCAGAATTATTGTATAATACGGGAGATTCATAAGGACTATTATCCATTGATGATATCGGGATATTATCCAGATCGATGCTGCCGTCAGTATTAATGTGCCCCATAAATAAATTTATGCTGATATCATCTGATTCATACCAGAATACGTGTAATCCTCCTGCATTATCTGGTATCAGATTTGCAAACTGGTAGATAAAATAATAATCATCATCGCTTATCAATACACCTTCAGCTCCCCACTCGGGAGTAAGTCCTATGTCAGTTTTTTGCGCCAGCAACCCAGAAAGATTGGGACCGGAATAGATCATGCCAAGTTTATTATCTCCTGTTATTACTGCTTTATATGAAAAATCCCATGTATCTTCAGATATTTCTGCGACCGGCTGGGGTTCTGGATATAAAAAATTACCTCCCAGATCAATTACATTTGCTTTAATTTGAAGTTCATCATAATTATATGACACAAGGGCAAATTCTCCATAATCCCAGTTAATTATCTCCATTTCGTCATAATCACCTGCATCAATACCCAACTGAGACCAGAGAATTGCTCCCTGATCATTACATCTTTGCAAATAATAGTGATTATCTCTGTAGTTATGTGCTAATATTACTATACCTCCAATTACATCAGGAAGACAGGAGTATGAAGTAATAAATTGTGATGCAATGAATATAAGATTACCATTATCGCTCCAGCCTTCTGCAATTGTACCATCAGCAGTTATATTTAGTGTAATTACATTTCTACGCATAAGAGTGATAAATACTCCTCCATTAAGGTCAGCTATTACTTTTGTATTCAGGCAGTAACTCACATGGAAATTCATTTCAAAAATCAAGCCATCTTCTCCCCAAAGTAAATTGCCCTCTGTATCTAGCTTCTGGCAGCGAATAAGATTAGGATTATCAAGCTCATACCATACTGCAACTATATATCCGTCTGATGTTTCCACAAGTGATTCTCCATTAGCATAATAAAGCTCGCGCTCTGAAAGTATTACAGGTTCTTCCCAGAAGTTTTCTCCATCTTCTGAAACCTTTTGCAACTTCATTTTCTGGGTACCTGAGGAGGCATCACTCCACATCATCATAAAATCGCCACTACTGAGTTTGATCACTGCCGAAGAATAGTTTAGATTGGTTTCCTGCCGGATTGACTTACCATTCTCTTCCCAGCAGGTATAACTGCTCAAAGTCATTGCCATGATTAAAAAACCTAATACTAATAATTTCTTCAAAATTTACTCCTTTGAGAGATTAACGCAGTAGGATCATTCTACCGGTTTTGCTTTCTATGTTTTTTCCTTGCAGCCGGTAGAAATACATTCCTGATCCGGCTAAATTACCTGCCTGATTACGGCAATCCCACTGAACTTCATTTGATGTTGCGGGTAAACTTCTCACCTTCTGTCCTTTGATATTATAGATCACTATCTCCGCATCTTCAATATTACGTGGCAGATCACATTTCAAGGTTGTGCTTTGCATAAATGGATTGGGATAATTGCTTACATTTAAAAGATTACCGTCAATTATTTCTTCATCAGTTATCGGCGCAACATTCAGATCTATTTTCTGCACATACAGACTATGATCTGACCCTGGTGTATATTCTCCTCTGCCATCCTTCCACAATACAATACTGCTGCCATTTTCGTCACTAGCACATGACACTATGGATTGAAAATGCGGTTCTGTGCATAATTCCAGACCTCCAGGAGGTAAGTTCTCAACCACATTTCCATCAGTATCATAGATCATAGCATATATGTCATCATTCATGGCATATATGCTATCACTTTTAGTTCCATATACTATTATTACCTCTTCCCAGATACTAAAATTACCGGTAGTCATTCCATCTAAATTCTCAATAGTTATGCCGTCATCCCAGACAAATTCCCCCTCCAGATTGCTTTTATAAAGAGTATAGAGATTGCCCGATTCATAGACAATACAGTACAGGTAGTCATCCTTTAACTGATAATCCATTATACATCCGTAATCACCAAAAAGTCTTCCACCTTCTTCCCACAGCAATTCACCTTCAGCACTATATCTCTGTCCCCTCAACTGAAAACCATTCTCATCGTTTCGCTCCATCCAGAAAATATAAGTTCCTGTGTCATTCATATATATTCGAGAAGTCCCTCCTAAGAGATTTTCAGAAACCACCAGACCTTCAGGATCCCAGCCGGGGGCGATGCTTCCATCACCAGTAATTTTTGTAAGTTTTAAGTTACTTGCAGGAAAATCCCATTCATTCCAGGAAATATAAGGGTATTGAATATTTAAATGACTAAGATCTTGTTCAGAATCACCCTGTAAAGTTACTCCATTTCCCCAAACAAACTGGTCATTTACTATTTTTTGTGCTTTCAAATAATAGACTGGATTAATGAAGTCATCAGTAACCGCACTCCATACAATCACAAATTCATTATCACCGGAACTGGCAATCTTATTATCTGTTATACTAAATTCATCACAAAATATCATCCCATCATCACCTAAAAGCCTGTTACCTTCCTGATCAAGCAATTGCACTACTCCCAAATAATTCAAACCACCATTTACTTCGCAGGTAATACAAATTCTCTCACAATTTTCACTTATACAAATTTCCCCGTAATTTTCAGACAATTCAGTTTGATTTATAGCAGCTATACCGTTCTCATCATACAATAAATCTCCAGTATCATTATTGATTGCCTGAATATATGTCTGACCACTGCTATATCTCCCATCTTGCCAGCATATTGCAGAGAGATTTCCCCTTGTCTTCAACATAAGCGGGTAGGCTCTACCAGCAAGTATATCCCAAATAATATACCCCTGTTCTGCTAATTGGGGAATTTCATTTAAGTTATATATCTGCATTGCTATTTCATCTCTGTCTTCCCTTTGTTGATTCCAGAATAAAACTGAATTATCAGCAGTTCTAAATACCCTGAAGGAGGTATCACTACTCGGAGAACTGCCTGCCAGTATCGGATCAGTACCCGTTAATAAATTTCCAGTTCCGTCACAATGCTGATAATAAATATTATAGTCCCAGTCAGTATAATATCTCCAGCCCATTGCCATTCCACCGGTATCATCTGCTGCAAGATCATATTTAGGAGGGTTAGCACTTTCGAGGCTGCCTATTTCTATGCCATATTCACCCCATTCCGTGCCGATCCCTATCTCCGTCTTTTGGATATTTGTATTGCTGATATAATCACTAATCTCGTTATAGATAATTCCCAGCCGGTTATCAGAAGTCTTAATTACCTGCATATTGCCTGCAGTATATCCTTCTCTAATACTTGCTGCTAATTGCGGTTCATCGAAGGAAAAATCACCATTGGAATTTACAATATTAACCAGAAACTCACCATTCTGTTCCACAATAACAGCATATTCTCCTGGATTCCAGGGCAGGAGAAATATCTCACTTTCGGTGTATAATTCATCTATGCTAAGCCCCTCTATACCCCAGAGCAGATTTGCCTGATTGTCACATCTTTGCAGGAAAACAATATCATAGCTCAATTCCATCAGAGTGACTATGCCGCCAAAGTTGTCCGAAATTACTGAAAAGTCTATAGTGGGTGAATAATTTGCAGATAATAATATATTACCATCGCTACTCCAACCTGTCCCCAAATTGCCATCCTCGTCAAGATAAATTGCCCTGATCTCCTTTGGACCGACGTACTTGCACCAGACCAGATAAACTCCTCCGACTTCGTCTACTACTGCTTGAAGCGGAATACCATGACCATACAAGTCTTCTGCCACTTCAAAGGTCAAGCCTGTTTCACCCCATAGAAGATTACCATCTGTATCTAACCGCTGCACTCGCAATAACGTCGGATCAATTTGTTCATTCCAGGCTGCCACTATATCCCCATTAGAAGTTTCTACCAGTATTCCTTCGTCGGGATTATAACATACACCACTGGTTAATATCACTGGCGAATCCCATTCTGCCTCACCAGCATCCGAAACTTTCTGCACTTTCATTTCCTGCCTGCCACCAGAAGCATCACTCCACATCATCATGTAACCACCCCCGCTGAGATTGATCACTGCCGAAGAGTAATTCAGTTGTGTCTCCTGCCGAATTGCCTTGCCGTCTTCTTCCCAGCAGATATAACCATGTAAACCGATTGATAATATTAACAAAGAAAATAAAAAAAGTTTTCTCATTTTGTCCTCCAGCTTTTAATAAAGAATCCCAACAAGTGTAAAAGGAATTAACATGTTGTACACAAATAACGTCTCATTTTGACTGTTTATGCTGCCCTGCTTAAATTTATTCCCGACCCGGTTAAATAAAAAGCATAATTCATTCCAAAAATCATTAAAAGTTATAAAACTTGCAAGAAGAAAATTGGCTATCTTAAATTAACTTATAGGGTTTATAGGTCTTATAGGACTTATACGCCCTATAGAAGAGAAAGTCTGCTACTCTCTAATATCCTCTCTGACGATTGGCAGAAATACTGATCCCTCAAAACCTGTGAGTTTATTACCCCGCGGGTCCTGGACATCGAGTAAAATACGGTAGGTATTAAAGTTATTCAATTTTACTAGTGGTTTAAATATCACTATTTCATTATCACCACTAATAGCTTTCAAAGGATATTTTAAGCCGGTTTCTACTTCTGTGAGCGATCCTTTTGCATGCTCTTTAAATATCACTTCACTGAATGTAAATTTGATCTCCGGCTGTAAAACGGATACAGATGATCCGTCTCGGGGGTCTATTTTAACCATCTGGGGAGCTAAAGTATCAATTCTTGTGGTTGCAGAAAAAACCAGCGAATCTATATCAGCAATATTCCCCTTTTTATCTTCTGCACCTATCACCATGATCTTATAGTCAACGGTATCCATCTCAGCAGAAATTACCCGCAATTTATCGTCCGCAATCCGCCAGCGTTTCACCTGCAAAGCCTGTCCCAGGGAGTCTGTAAATAGATGCACTGTCTGCACACTCACCAATGGCTCATCAAATGACAGATCAATCTCATCAATATAAAGCGGTGTTGCACGTATTAATGCCGGAGCAGTGGAATCTGAATATGCCAAAAAAAGGTCTGCTGTCACTATCGGACGGGCAGGAGTATTTTCCTCAGCAAAAGGTTCTTTATCAATATCAAGCCTGTTATTTTTGTTTTTATCCACATAAGCTCTTAAAAAATGTCCAGTTTCATTCAGGGACTCAAAGGCATAGTTTTTGATAAATTTGCGCGTGTAGATCAAAGTGGTATCTGCTGAAAATAAACTGATCCTAACCTCATTCTGACTATCCTCGATATCTTCAAATGCAAAATCCCCCGAAATACGCCAGTCTTTTAATTTGCCATTTGCCCAGACCAGATCATATTGTTCCTGCAAAGGATTATTATGATATCCCTTGATATTTTTCGAGAATGAAAAATAATAATTGGAATTGGGAATAAGCATTTCCTGAATTTCGATGATCAAGGTATTATTTTCCCAACGGAAGCTTTTAGAAAATATCTCAGGATATATATGAAGCCCGGTATTAAAAGTTTTGATATCCATTGGTTTGGAGAAGGTGATCTCAATATTACTGCCGGTAATATCCTCATACTGGGCTGGATACACATTCATAATATAGGGTTTTTCTATATCCTCAGGTCCGCCAGTGGCATTTTCCTTATTACCGCAGCCGGCAAATAGAAATACAAAAAGCAGCAGTAAAAAACTAAAAACCTTTTTCACGCAGCCACTCCATGGTCATTCCCGGTTTCTCATGATTAGTAAAATAACGGACAATGTATTTTCCTATTATATCAAATTCCAGATTTACATATTGCCTGACATCCATCAGATTTGTCTCCTGCAGAGTATGAGTGATCAATGCCACGGCAAAACGGTCTGCTTCCAGTTTTGCCACTGTAAGGCTTACGCCATTAACAGCAATTGAACCCTGCCAGGTAACCAGATCTTTATATTCTGCTGCCAGCTTGAACCATAAATAAGTAGTATTTCCAGTTTGTTCTTTTGCCAGAAATTCACTAACGCAGTCCACATGCCCCTGCACCAGATGACCATCCAGTCTGCCACCAAATGATAAGGCACGTTCAAGATTGATCTTATCTCCCCGTTTCCAGAATCTGATAGTAGTCTTTAATAAAGTTTCCCGCATCACTTCCACAGTAATTTTACTGGCAGTAAATTCTGTTACGGTCAGGCAGGCACCACTGCAGCAGACACTGTCGCCTGTTTTCAATGTGGAATTTATCTTATGACACTCGATTTCCAGATAGCGTTTTCCACCCTGATCCCGAAAATCTCTCAGCTTGCCAATTTCTTCAATTATACCTGTAAACATTATTATTTATCCGCTGAATAGCGTCTTTTAAAAGCTGTGGTAAGCGTGCGTGAAGTGGCATATTCCATATCACCACCAAAAGGTAATCCCGTAGAAAGCCGGGTGATCGTTTTCACTTTGTCAGAAAGCTGGTTTACCAGAAAATTAATTGTGCTTTCACCTTCCACTGAAGGACTGATAGCCAGGATAAGCTCTTCTACCGGATTAGCTGCCAGAAACTCCTGCAATAAGGGGTAATTTATCTCATCCGGTCCTATACCATCCATCGGTGACAGCAGATTTCCCAGAATGAAATATCTACCCTTGAATTCATGAGTATTTTCTATCAGATATGCATCCTGAGTGTCTTCCACAACGCAGAGAATTTGCTGCTCACGCTGGGTATCTTTACAAAAAATGCAAGGTTCAATATCAGTAAGTATATTGCACACGGAACAATTAGAATAACTATTCACCGCTTTGATAATAGCTTCGCCAATTTTCTCGGCATCCTTACATTCCATGCGGATAAGATACATTGCCAGACGAGTTGCTGTCTTCTCCCCTATCCCGGGAAGCTTTTTCAGCCCCTGCTTGAGCTCTTCAAAACTGCCGGACAGCATCGGTTAGAATAATCCAGGTATTTTCATATTGCCGGGAACGAACTTGGACATCTCTTCTTCTGAGCTTTTTGCCACCTTATTATGTGCTTCATTCACGGCTGCCAATATCAAGTCTTCCAGCATTTCCACATCATCAGGATCTACTACTTCCTGATCTATCTTCACACTGAGAAGCTCATTTTGACCATTCATCGTTACGGTAACCATTCCACCACCTGAGGTAGCTTCCACTACGGTATTAGCCAGCTCTTCCTGAGCTTTCATCATCTGTTCCTGCATCTTCTTTGCCTGCTTCATCAGGTCATTCATATTTCCTTTCTTACCACCTGGATACATATTTTACTCCTTAGTTATTATTCTCTTTCAAATTATCCAGCCACCTCATCTACAGTCAACAGAAATGTGATTTTATCTCTCATCTCAATGTTTGATAGACAGACTCGTAGGGGCAGACCCATGTGTCTGCCCTCTTTCGATAATATTAAAACATCATATTCTGGGCAGACACGCGGGTTTGCCCCTACCAGAGCCTGGTGCAAAAATGCAGCAATTTAATTTCGGGGGGTTGCGGGATGATAGCAAAAACACCCGACCGGAGGTCGGGTGTGGGATAAAAATTATTTTAGATTATATTAGTTATTCATCCACCAGTTTATTGATGAGATCATCATCAGCGAGGAAGGGGATTGTGATATGTCCCTCATCGGGGTGTTTTTTATTCCAGGTAGCGGCTGTTTGCAGAGCCGGGGTATTTCTGGCCCAGCTTCTGCGTGCCACTCCACCCATCACATCCCAGCTCAGGGCACTTTTAATTATTTTATCAGCGTGAGCTGAGCCATCCAAGAGCAGACCAAATCCGCCATTTGAGGCTCTGCCTATGCCAACTCCACCACCATTATGCAGGGTAACAAGCGTCATACCACGGGCGATATTTCCGCCCCAGCACTGGATGCTCATATCTGCTGTAGGGCGACTGCCGTCATAGATATTAGCGGTTTCACGGAAGGGAGAATCAGTGCCGGATACGTCATGATGATCACGTCCCAGAAGTACGGGACCAATAATTTCATCACGCACCATCTGATTAAATTTAAGGGCGATCTCCATTCTGCCTTCTTCATCTGCATATAATATGCGGCATTTTGTGCCAACTACCAGTTTATTTTCTTCTGCAGTAGCTATCCAGTGATGATTATCACGGTGCAGCGAACTAAGCGAAGGATCAATGCATGCCATGGCAGCTTGATCAGTTAGATGCAGATCGCTATCTTTGCGGGAAAGACATACCCAGCGGAAAGGACCAAACCCGCGGTCAAAGCAGAGGGGACCCATAATGTCTTCCACATAAGAAGGATAAATGAAACCTTCTGAAGTATCCTTTCCATTAGCAGCAATTTCTGTAGCACCGGCATCAAATATGGATGCCATGAAACTGTTGCCATAATCCCAGAAATATGAGCCTTTGGCAGTAAGTTTTTTGATCACTTCAAAATGACGCAGCAGTGACGTATCTACGAGTTGCTTGAATTTATCAGGATTTTCTTTAATTATTTTTCTGCCTTCAGCAAAACTGGTGCCAGCAGGAGTGTAGCCACCTTCATATACAGCATGGCAGGAAGTTTGATCTGAGATGAGGTCAACAGCAATATTCTGCTGATCAAAATATTCCAGAAGTTCAACAACATTACCGTGATAGGCGATAGAGACAGGTTTCTTTGATTTCTGGTATTCCAGCATCCATTGAGCGATTTCATCAAGATCAGCACTAACCTTGCCTACCCAGCCCTGGGAATGTCTGGTTTCTATTCTGCTGTAATCCACTTCAGCTATCACGCCGATACCGCCAGCTATTTCCACTGCTTTTGCCTGAGCACCACTCATGCCACCCAAACCAGAGGAAATAAAGAATTTACCTGCCAAATCCTGGTCTTCAGGAATTCCCAGATATTTACGACCCGCATTGAGCAGAGTGATATATGTACCGTGCACAATACCTTGAGGACCAATATACATCCAGCCGCCAGCAGTCATCTGTCCATAATTGGAAACACCAAGAGCTGCCAGTTTTTTGAAATCATCAGGATTATCCCATTTACCTACCAGCAGACCATTAGTTGAAATCACCAGCGGAGCGTCTTTTGAAGAGGGAAATATTCCCACCGGATGCCCTGAGGATACCACCAGAGTTTGATCTTCACGTATAACTTCCAGATACTTTTTAATGAGTAGATACTGCATCCAGTTCTGGCAGACCTGTCCGGTTTCACCATAAGTGACCAGTTCATAGGGATATAATGCCACCTCAAAATCGAGGTTATTATCAATATTTACCTGAAGCGCTCTGGCAGCAAGAATGCCTTTATATTCACTTACAGGTTTTCCAGTCAGTTTTCCAGCAGGTCGCCAGCGATAGCCATAAATCCTGCCCATAGTGTGCAATTCGTGCAGAAATTCGGGGGCAACTTCTTCATGTAATTCTGCTGGGATATACCGGAGGGCATTTTTGAGGGCAATTTTAATTTCATAATTATTAAGCGGTAAACCGCGGTCGGGGGCACGTCTAATGCCGGGTTTAAAATCATTTTTTTCGGGCAATAAGGGTTCCAACATTATCGTCATAGCTGTGGCGATAGATTTGTTATCCATTTTAACTCCAACTAATATTTATTTTTTCTTATTATAGTTGTTTTTGCGAGGTCTTGGTTTCGCAGTTTTTTCCTCTAATGGTGAAGGTGCTTTTACTTTTTCTGTTTCTTTGATCATAATGGTTTCCGGATTACGATAAAGCACATTTTTAATTGCAGTCTCCAGACGGTTGACCGTAGTAGTGGAAATCTGGTTCTTGTTTTTTTTGCTTTCAAGGTGCAGAACAATTATTTTTGCTGGAAACCCTTCAATTTTGCATTCCAGGCATTTATCAAGAGTTTCACAAATTATAAAAGTCTGAGCAGTTTTACAGGTAGATTTCACCTGAAGGGCATAGTGTTCAATATTGAATAAATCCTCAGCAGTAATTGTTTTATATACAAAGAAAAGCAAAAAAGGCAGATTAAAAGTCTCTTTGGTAAAATTTCTTTTACCATTGACCCGATACTGGTAATCAAGATTCAAGGTAAGTGACAGCACGGGTGGAGTCTTTTGAGCAATTATCTGCGGAGATCGCGCAATTTCGACTGGATTATCTCCCCTGAGAGCAAGTTTGTAATTCAAAGCTTGAAAGTCCCAAACTATTCCAGGCTCTGAAAGTATCGGCTGACGACTCATGATCGCAGCTAACAGGTCATTAATGTAATTGGCAGAAAAAATCAGTGAGTCTTCTTCAAAACCTGTACTCCTTAGCTTGTTAAATAAAAATTTACGATTATGAAGAGAACCTAAGAATTTGGATAGTGCTTCAGCAAGTTCCTTATTACTGGAGGAAGGTTCTTCAGTGAGCTGCTGAAAAGCCTTCCATTTCAGGGCAATTTCGCCTAAATACATCTTGTTCACAGGATTACGTTCCTGTTTCTTCAAGTCTAAAAGAATTTTTGAGTAATACATAATTCCTCTTTGAATAAACTGTTAATTTAGTCTATCACAAAAAATTAATTTTTTTTTTTGGAATAGTTTGTCAAGCATAAAGGTGAAAATCTGGCAATCAGGAATAAAAATCAAATAATAAAGACCTTCAAATTCCATAATTTAAGAAAACGGATTCAACAAAAAGTCGAAGTTCAGCAAAGTTGTCAACTTCTGGATACTCATGGTGCAAAGAGTTAACGAAAGGAGGAAATTCTTATGGTAGATGTACAGCATTGGAGGTGCTTGTCAAGATAATGATCAGTCCATAAATTTTACAGTGGCAAAATTTTGTTGACAAAAAAATGCAAGAATGTCAAAAAAGTGTCAGTAAAAAAATAGAATGAGGGTTGTATGAATTCAGTAGTGGGCAATATTTTATCAGAGTACATCACGAAAGATTCACAATTAATTGATGAGATCATCTCAAACGTAGGAGTGGGTCAATCAATAGTAGAGATCACAGGGGCATCTGGAACAGGAAAATCATTTATCTTTGAGAAATTGAATCACGTTCTTCTAAAAAAACAATACAATTTTAAAGTGATAATCCCCAGAGTGCGAGGAGGTAATCATTTTCAAGATTTCATTCATTTATTGACCGGAATGGAAATGGAAGAATATCAAGAGATAATTTTAAAATCCAAGGAATATCAGATAAAGAACCGTTATGATTTTTATTATTATTTTACGAAACAGATAGAGAAGAGGACTATCACAACCGATTTTATCGTCATTTATGAATCGAGCTATCTTGATCAATACACTCGGGACTTTATTCAATTTTTAAATAATTACCTTGCCAAAGCAAATATAAAATTTGTGATATTTTCCAGTATATCACATTATCCTGATGGTTATAATATTGACATGAAACCACCTACTCAGGAAGATATTGCTAATATTCTGGCAAATCTTTCAGCTGATGAAGATAATGATTTTGTGAGTGAAGCGGAAGTTATAGAGCATGTTTCGCAGCAAAATTACTATTCCATCCAGTATCTGCTGGAGAATTACTTTAATTCCATTGAGAAACTGCAAATAGACAAATTGATAGATCGAAAGATAACCCTTGATACTATTTATCAGGAGAGTTTTGCGAAACTAAATGAAACAGAGATGGAATTGCTGCTTTACATATTTCTTCTGGATACACGTGCTGAGCGAAAGTATTTAAATGAGTTATTGGGCAGAAAGACGATCAAAGCCTTGAAAGTATTGGAATCAGAGCATTTGATCATGCAGATCGGTGACAATTATTACGTCCGGAAAGTAGAACCGGTAAAAGTTCACTTTAATGCCCTGAAGCCGACAGAGCAAAAGCGGTTGATATCTCTGATCAAAGAATATAGCAGAAATGAGTTCTGCAATGAATTTCTGGAAAAAGATCCTTCTACCCAGGAAATATGTCTTGATTTTCTGGACTTGATCTGTGATCAGGAGAACCTGTTGAAATATAACAACCTCCTTCTGGGACATCTGGAAGAAAATGAAGAAAAAGTGAAGGTGATGAATCGCATTTCACAGGTAAAAAAAGAAACCCATGATATAAATGAAGCAATTGAAATTCTGAGAAACTCACTGAAATTAGCTCAGTCACTTAGTTTACCTATATATTGGATCATCCATGAACTGGCAGATTGTCTGAGAATTAATACTAATTATGCTTTTGCCCTGGAAGTGATCAAAAAGTATTCACCAGATAAGATAGATGATTACTGGCAGTGGAAGATCATGCTGCTCAAATCGAGATTATTTATGCAGATGGAAGATTATGAGCAAGCGTTGGAGATAGAAGAACTTGCTTATAATATCACCACAAAAATAGAAAATCACAGGCAAAGCATGCAGATGCGCGCCGAGACAAGGAAATTGAAGGGATTGATCTATTATTATGATAATGATTACAACAAAGCTCAAGCGATGTTTGAGGATGCACTGAGATTATTTAAAAGTGCTGAAGATAAAGCCGGGATGGCAGCAGCCTATAATAATCTGGGAGTTCTGGCAATGTCATCAGGTGACTGGAAAGAAACAGAAACGCTCTATCTGGAAAGTCTTAAACTGGAAGAACAGCGTTATAATCTGAATGGGATTTCCTATGTGTATAATAACCTTGGGTACTTATTTGATGAAAAAGGTGATTATGAGAAATCACTATATTATCTGCACAAAGCTTATGAGATACAATTACTATTGAATGATAGATATACAGTTGCCAATATCCTGATAAATATTGGTGTGAATCACATGGATAATGGTCAATATCAACTGGCAGCTAATTCATTTCAGGAAGCATTGCAGGTTTCATATAAATTTAATTACTACCGTCTGGAAATAGCTTCTCTGGATAATCTGGGAGTATGTTATTTCCGCTGGGGTGACTGGACAAAGGCTATTAATTATTATAAGAAAGCCATCAAGAAATCTCGAGAAACAAATTTCTTTGAAGGATTATGCCAGAGTTATAATAATATTGGTGAATTATATATGCGTCGGGGAGAACTTGACCTGGCAGTAGATTTTTATTCACAAGCCCGGGAACTTCTACCCAAATTTAATGATGATTTTCAGAAAGCAGATCTTTATGGAAATCTGGGACAGGCTCTCACTATGCTGAATAAATTCAGCGAAGCATACAGCTATCTGGTTCAAAGTTATGAATTTTTTAAAACAATTAATCAAAAGGATAAGATAATTGAAGGTGCTTTGGGGCATGCCCTTTATTTTATTCGCACCAGTAATCAGGAAAGTGCTGAATATTATGTGGAATATGCCATGAACCTGGCAAAAGAGCTGGATGATGAATTTCGGATGGGACAATGCTATTACCGCATGGCAGCACTGCATGAAAACGATCCAGAGGTAGCGAGACAGGAACTGAGTAAAGCACTGGAATTGTTCCGTATGAAAAATAAGAATTTTGAATTGACCCAGGCGAATTTTGAATATGCCCGATTGATAGCAGCTAAAGGAGAATGGGAACAGGCTTTGCAGATCCTGGAAGAAAATAAAAGCATGGTCAAAAAGTTTGGTGCTATCAAATTCCTGGAAGAAAATGATATTTTAATTCAGGAGATCAGAGGTAAATTTAAGAACCAGATGCAGGAATCCAAACAGCAGGAAACCCTTCTTAACCAGTTCTATGAAATAACCCAGAGTCTGAATAGCATCCATAATATTGAAACCGTTTTACAGATGGCAATTAATAAAATTGTTGAGTTTGCTGAAGCTGATGGTGGGATTCTAGCTTTTTATTATAATCAACGGGTAAAGAATAACTGGGATTACCTGTATTATAACGGTTATTCTGCAAATGATAAAGATCATGACATTTTAATGGAAGTGATCAATGGAACTTATGATTTGAATGAAGGGATGAATCACAAGCAACCTCATTTTGCACCAAGTTATAATAATATAATCTCATACCCATTGACAGTGCGTAATGAACGTAAAGGGGTGATCCTGCTTTTTACTCGATATGAAACACGCTATTTCAGTGAAAAAATGGTCAATCTGGTATCTGCACTCTGCAATCAGATTGTTGTGATAGTAGAGAATATATCTATTGCAAACCTGCAACGGTCACATGCATCCATTCGGGAAGAACTGGCTCAAAACAGTGAATTCCCAGAGATAATCGGAAAGAGTGAGAGTATCATGAAGATTTTCAGGATGATAGATAAAATTAAAGATACTCCCACAACGGTATTACTGGAAGGTGATAGCGGAACAGGAAAGGAACTTATTGCCAGGGCAGTCCATTTCAGCAGTAATCGCAGAAATAAATGCTTTGTTGCTCAATATTGCGGTGCCTTAACCGAAACATTATTGGAAAGTGAACTCTTTGGGCACGTGAAAGGATCATTTACTGGTGCCAGTTATGATAAAAAAGGTCTCTTTGAAATTGCAAATGGCGGAACTTTTTTCCTGGATGAGATTGCTGATATCAGTTTATCTACACAGGCAAAACTTCTTCGTTTTTTGCAGGAAGGTGAGATCAAAAGGGTAGGCTCCACAATCACTGAGAAAATAGATGTACGCGTGGTTTGCGCAACTAATGTCAGCCTTCTGGATCGCGTAAAATCTGGTGAATTTCGCCAGGATCTTTATTACCGTTTACATGTGATCAGGATACAAGTTCCATCATTGCGGGAACGCAAAAGTGATATTCCGCTTTTGAGTGTACATTTTCTGGATAAATACTGCAAAAAGATCGGTAAACAGATGAACGGCATTTCTGATGAGGCATTGCGTTATTTATCACTATATAACTGGCCCGGAAATATCCGCCAGCTTGAAAATGAGATAGAAAGAGCTGTTACCCTTGCGGAAGAAGATTCCCTGATCAATTCCACTGATCTTTCACCGGAAGTTTACCATTTTCAGGAA
>JAVCDJ010000226.1 GCA_030765845.1 Candidatus Stygibacter australis | reverse complement strand
GTCCTGTGGAATGTCTAATGATCAGACCTCAGGATTACTTTGAAACCCAGGCAGATGAATTGATCGAAATGCATTTGCAATATTTCAATGTACAGACGGCTGTGGCGATCCAGGAAGATATTTTTGCTGCCCAGAGCAGTGGCATTGCTGATCCCGGTGCAATTAAGAACTTTCTCCAGGATTACTATGAGGCAAATCCCAGTCTGGAATACGTACTACTATTAGGTTCTGGAACCTATAATTTTGATAATTCAACAGAAAAAAACAAAATTATCACCTATGATCGATCAGGTGTAACCAGTGATGATTACTTTGTGGATTTTGATCTTGATAAACGTCCAGAACTGGCGATTGGCAGGATCCCGGCTCAAAATGAGCACATGCTGGATAAATACCTCGAAAGAGTTCATGATTATTATGATGAACTAGAGAAGGGTTGGTGGCAGAATAAGATACTGCTGATTGCTGATGATGAAAACAAAACAGGTGGTTTTGAGGGTACCTCGCCAATTTCTGGTATGAACCATACACTCAGAATGGAAGATACAGCAGAAGTGCTGTATGGCAGGTTGATAGAGAAGGTCTATGGTCTGGAATACCCCTTTGATGCCTATCAGAGCAAGCCGGAAGCTACTGCTGACATTATTGATTTGGTCAATGATGGAGTATTGATATCTTATTATATAGGTCACGGTGCCTGGGATAATCTGGGTGATGAAGATTATTTCGGCATTGGTGATATCCAGCTATTGCAAAATTACCAGCATCTTACGCATTTCGTGGCTGCTTCCTGTAATGTAGGGGAATTTGACCAGATTGGAAATGACTGTATGGCTGAAGTGATCCTCTTTGCTGATGATGGTGGAGCTATCAGTTCTGTAGCCGCTTCAGAATCATCTGGTCCAACCTCAAACTATCAGTTGATGAAAGACTATTTTGATGCCTTGTATAATGATAGACTTACTACTGGTAAGGCACTGCAATATGCGAAAAATACTTCTTCGGCAAGTATCTCAAATAGTAATAAATATAATTATCTTGGCGACCCGCTTATTTATCTACCCTTCCCAATCAGGATTGGCAGTGTTAGTGGTTTGCCAGATTCTCTCTCGCACAGACAAACGGTATCCTTCCAGGGAGATTTTGGAGATCCCAGATTGGATTCCACGGGGGAAACAATAGTCACAGATAGTCCTCAACTTATTCATTATTACAATTTCTTACCCGCTGATACTACGATAGTATATGAAGTGGATTATCTGCGTAAGGCAAACAGGGTTTTTCGCGGTGAAGTGGATATCCAATCAGGATTATACAGCACCACCTTTATTGTTCCAGATGATGCTATCGCTGGAGATTACGGAGGGATAATCACTCTTACGCATGATGAGGATGGAGACTGGCTTAATAATCTCAATAATATCAAGTATTCTGAATCTACTCTAAATGTTGCTAATGATGATGCCCCAACGATTACAGTATTCCTGGATTCTGAAAATTTCCGCAATGGTGACACTGTCTCAGAAGATCCTCAGCTCATAGCTGAGATAACTGATGAAAATGGGATCAATGTATCTGGCAATGCCGGCAAAAGCATACTCGTGTTGCTTGATGACAGTAATGATCCAGATGACTTGATAGATGTTACAGAAGGTTTTCTTTATAACTCAGAATCTTACACGCAGGGTACTTTAACCTGGCAGCTTGACCCTCTCCCGACTGGAAATCATAACCTTAAACTGATCGTGTATGATAATTTCGGCAGTCCGGCTGTGGCTTCAATTGATTTCAGAATTGGTTCCAGCAGCAGTATATCAATCAGTAAGCTGCTGCCATATCCTAATCCCATGTCAAAATCAGGACATTTCACATTTATCCTCACGGAAGCTGCTAATGTGAGTATTTCTATCTATACCATTTCCGGTAAAAAGATCAAGGTTATCGATGCAAATGCAGATACAGGATATAATCAAATTGCCTGGGATTGCCATGATGCTGATGGCGACAGGCTCGCAAATAATACCTACTTCTATAAAGTGAAAGCAAAAAGTTCTCTTTCAGGGAAATCTGCGGAAGCCACAGGTAAAGTAATTATTCTGCACTAAATCAATGCCAGATAAATACATTTATCCCCTGCTGGATGCAGATCATAAAAATACTGCAGTAGTATTGCCGGTATATAATAGTGAAAAGCACCTTATTTCATTGATCTCACAATTACTGGAGCACTTTCCGGCAAATCAGATAATCGCTGTAGATGATGGCTCGGGTGATAATTCAGCTCAAATCTGCAACAACCAGGGGATCACTCTGATAGCATTTGAACAAAACCGCGGTAAAGGTGCTGCTCTGCTTGCTGGTATGAAAAACGCCTGGCAGGCTGGATATAAATTTGCCATCACCATCGATAGCGATGAACAGCACAAACCCAGTCATCTGCCGGAATTTATTACCAGGCAGCTGCAGACAAAGGCAGCTATGGTAATAGGAAAAAGGGATTTCAATCCACGGATAATGCCCCTGCCTCGCATCTGGTCTAATAAATTGACCAGCTTCATGGTCTCGATCACTGTCGGGCAAAAAGTTGCTGATTCTCAATGCGGCTACCGGCTATATTATCTTAAACCTGTCATGGACATGAATCTTGTTTCCACTCGCTATCAGTTTGAAACTGAGATAATCCTGAAAATGGCAAGAGCAAAATATCTCATCGCAGATACAGATATCGATACAGTATATGGTGAAGAAATCAGCCACATAAATCACCTGCGTGACATCCGAAATTTTATCATTATCCTGATCTCCCACTGGCTGCATAAATAGTAAATTAATTTTCAAATTACATTCCAATCATCTGTAATAATATAGCAAGCTAACGATTTTATAGAATTATATTCCCAAACAAAATATTATCGCAATGAAAATAATAAAATAATATATTTTACAATTAATCAGCTAATTATGCCCATTTTTACTCAAAATCATCAATAGCGACATAAATATAAGTATAATAACAAGTTATAAAATAACTGCCCCTAAAGTGGAACAACAAAGCACGTACTGACATTTTTTTGTTAGATTGTGCTATGTTGTCCCTCTTCTATGCCTGGAAATGGGTGAGAAAAATAGGGATCATGATCTGAATGAGAAAAAGTAAGGAAATATATAATGCAGTTAGCTGATTGAAAACAGGTGATAAGAATGGCAGATTTTGAGAAAAAATAAGGTGAAATAATAGTTAGAGGAAAAACTTTATTGACCTGCCAGCAGTAAAAAATCCTAATGCTTTGATTTAAAAAACATTGTTGGATGCAATAAATATCCTGCAGTCGCAAAAGATATCAGGATAAGTAAAAGGAAAAAACATGGATAGATTTATCATTAATGGCGGGAAGAAATTAAGTGGTGAGATAGCGGTAAGCGGGGCAAAAAATGCTACTTTACCGGTGATGGCAGCAACGATATTGGCAGGTGGAGAATTCGTACTGGAGAACATACCGAATTTGATAGACATTAAACTGATGGGACATCTTTTGCGGATGCTTGGTGCTCAGATAGAGCAGGAAGAGGGCAGGATCTATATTGATACCACAAAACTTGATGGCTGGGAAGCACCTTATGATCTGGTGAGTAAGATGCGAGCCTCCATCTATGTATTGGGACCACTACTGGCAAGATTTGGCAAGGCTAAAGTATCATTTCCGGGTGGATGTGCTATAGGAACACGACCCGTGGACTTGCATCTGATGGCAATGGAAAAGCTGGGTGCAAATATTAAGATAGAGCATGGATATATCATCGCTGAATGCGAGAAATTGAAAGGGGCAGATATCACCTTTAGAAAGGTGAGTGTAGGAGCTACGGCAAATTCACTGATGGCAGCTGTGCTGGCTGAGGGTGAAACAAATCTTTATAATTGTGCTATTGAACCGGAGATACAATCTTTTGTGGAATTCCTTAAACAAATGGGAGCTGATATTACTGGCGCAGGCACAAGCCATTTACATATCAAAGGAGTGGCTAAACTGAATCCCGTAAGGACTGAGATGCTTTCTGACCGGATAGAGGCAGGAACATTTTTGATAGCCGGGGCAATAACATGCAGCGAGATCACTGTTACTAATTGCGTTCCCAATCATTTAGGCGAATTTTTTGATACACTCAAGCATGCAGGATGTGGATTTGATATAGTAGGAAATAAGATCACGATCAAACCAGGTGATATTATAAATCCAGTAAATATTACAACAGCCCCTTTCCCTGAATATCCCACAGATCTTCAGGCGCAATTTATGGCATTGATGAGTTTGTGCAATGGTGAGAGTATCATTGAAGAAGGGATTTTCCCGGATAGATTTACGCATGCTGCAGAATTGAACCGGCTTGATGCCAATATCAAGGTGGAAGGCAATTTGGCACGGGTGAAAGGCGTAAAGATGCTATCTGGTGCACCTGTGATGGCTACTGACCTGCGCGCAAGTGCTGCCCTCGTATTGGCAGGATTGGCTGCCCAGGGAACTACTGAGATATCAAGGATTTATCATATTGATAGAGGATATGAGAATTTTGAACATAAACTTACTTCTTTGGGTGCTGATATCAAAAGGATGAAAGGCTAAACCGGAAACATCTATGCGTATTGCCATTGCCCTGAGTGGAGGAATAGACAGCAGTGCTGCTGCCTGGCTGTTGCAAAAGCAGGGCTGGGAAGTAGTGGGCGTCACCATGCGTCATTTTACTGATAATGAGCTTGGTTTTGGTGAGCAGGAAGGAATTGAGGCAGTAGTTCATCAGGCAGCAAAAGTTTGCAAAGCTCTGCATATACCTCATGAAGTGATCAATCTGCAGGAAGACTTTTCTAAGACCGTGATGCAGGATTTTATCAGCGAATACCAGGCAGGTAGAACTCCCAATCCTTGCACTTTGTGCAACCGGGTGATCAAATGGGGTAAGCTGCTGGATGCAATTAGTGATCTTGGAATTGAGAAGATGGCAACAGGACATTATATAAAATTAGAAAAATCTCAAGATATTTATCATCTATATCGATCATCAGATATGCGTAAAGACCAGTCTTATATGCTGTGGCAACTGCATCAGAAGCAGCTTGCAAAAACTGTGTTTCCTCTGGCAGAAATGATCAAAGCAGATTCTAAGCAGATAATTATAGATAATCAGATTCCCGTATCGATCCATAATGAGAGCCAGGAGATATGCTTTATCAAAGATCATTATGAGGATTTCCTAAAAGATAAAATACCATTTGAACCGGGAGATATAATATTATCGGATGGAGAGTTAATAGGCAGGCATAATGGGCTGCCTTTATATACCATCGGTCAGCGGAAAGGCTTGCATACGGAACTCAATGTTCCGCTTTTTGTGATCGGGCTGCATACTGCTACAAATCAGTTAATAGTATCTTCAGATAAAGATGACCTGCTTAGAGCAGAATTTGAGATCAATAAAGTGAACTGGATAGCAGATATTCCGGAAGACGCTGTAGAGCTTATGGTGCAGATTAGATATAACAGTCCTGCTGTTGAGGTAGCAGAATTGAAGTGCCTGGGAGAAGTTTTACTGGTGAAATTGCAAGAACCGGTAAGGGCAGTTACACCTGGTCAATCAGCAGTTTTTTATCGTAATGATGAATTGCTGGGTGGCGGTGTGATAGTCAGATAATAATTGGAGAAAAATAAAGTGAAAAAGAAAATACATCTGGTGGTTGGTGCAAGACCAAATTTTATGAAAATGGCACCGTTATATCGGGAATTCAGCAAATATCCGTCAGAATTTGAAGTGAAACTTATCCATACAGGACAGCATTATGACCAGCGGATGAGTGATTTCTTTTTTAAAGATCTGGGCTTGCCTAAGCCGGGCATCTATCTGGGAGTTGGTTCCGGGACGCATGGTGAGCAGACAGCGCGGATCATGGAACGCTATGAAAAAGCATTGCTGGAAGATAAACCGGATATCGTGATCGTGGCGGGTGATGTGAACAGCACTGCCGCCTGCGCGATTGATGCAGTGAAACTGCATATCCCGATAGCTCATCTGGAAGCTGGACTGCGTTCTTTTGATAGAACCATGCCGGAAGAAATAAACCGTCTGCTCACGGATTCCATAGCAACATGGCTGCTTACCCCTTCGGAAGATGCTGATAGAAATCTGCTGGCGGAAGGTGTGGGTGCTGAAAAGATATTCCGGGTGGGCAATATCATGATCGATAGTCTGTGGGAATTTAAAGATAAGGCAAAAGCTTCGGATATCCTGAATAAACTGAAAATCAAAGAACATGATTACTGTTTGATCACCTTGCATAGACCTGCAAATGTGGATAATTATGAGGGACTGGATACCATTTTGACGGCGTTCAGTGAAATCTCAAAAGATATCAAACTAGTGTTTCCCATCCATCCGCGCACCAGAAAACAACTAACTGCCTTTGGGTTGGATAAAAGAGTGGCTGCCATCAGCAATCTGCTTTTAATCGAACCGGCAGGATATTATGATTTCATAAAACTGCAGATGGAAGCTAAATTTATCATCACCGATAGTGGGGGAGTGCAGGAAGAATCAACCTGGTTCCAGATCCCCTGCCTGACCTTAAGGCCTAATACTGAGAGACCTATAACGATCACAGAAGGGACTAATCAATTAATTCCACTCAATGCTGAGGAAATAGTGAATTCAGCAAAAGCAATACTTGCAGGTAAGATCAAAAAAGGTAAGATCCCGGATAAATGGGATGGTAATACAGCGCAGCGAGTTGTGGAAATATTCCGTATCCCGTAATGAAAGTAGACGTGAGGGAGCAGGAATAAACCTTTCAAATGGTCGAAGACCTTTGAAATGGTTGGACAGTTTATTTGGGAGGCTTGATATTTTGGGTATTTGGGGCGGTGGATAGCATCACCATTGCGGAGGTCTGCGACCATTCGCAAGGTGGGGGCGGATATTTTATTCTTCAATCTCCCATTCAGTACCATCAGGAGTGTCTTTTAGTTTTATATTAAGTTCTGTAAGGTCTTTTCTGATGCGGTCTGCCCATTCCCAGTTTTTTGCTTTTTTAAATTCCTGACGATATTTTATGAGCATTTCGATCAAGCCTGCTGTTTTGGCAGAATAATTATCTGATTTAGTGAGTTTTTCTTTCAGGTTGCGGAAAAATCCCAGCACTTCACCGAGTTCCACCATTAATCTGGCATAAGCAGTTCTATCTGAAAGGCACAGGTCAGAATTTTTGGATTCCTTTGCAGCTTCAAAGATGATCGCCAGAGCACGAGCGGTATTGAAATCATCATCCATCACTTCAATAAACTGAGCTTTGAGTTCCTCCTGCAAAGCTGTATATTGAGGCTGGTCTTCAAGATTCAAATAGTCGATATCCTTAAGGGTATTATAGAGGTTATTTATTGCAGCCTGGCTTTGTTTGACGATCTCTTCATTGAAATCTATGGGGCTGCGGTAATGCTTGGAGAGGAAGAAATATCTGATAGCTTCAGCGGAGTATTTTTGCAGAATATCACGTGCCAGGAAGAAATTACCAGCACTTTTGGACATTTTTTCACCTTCAATATTCAGGAATCCATTATGCAGCCAGTAGTTCACGTAAGGATGTCCAGCCTCAGTTTCACCTTGTGCTATCTCATTTTCATGATGAGGGAAAACCAGGTCATTGCCACCACCGTGGATATCAAAAGTATCTCCCAGCAGATCACGGCTCATCACCACGCATTCTGTATGCCAGCCGGGACGACCTTCACCCCAGGGGCTTTTCCATTTAGGTTCACCAGGTTTTGCTTTTTTCCAGAGTGTGAAATCAAAGGGAGAGCGCTTTTGGGCATTCTCTTCAATTCTGGCACCTACTCTAAGGTCTTGCAGTTTCCTGCCGCTCAGTTTGCCATAATCCTTAAATTTCTCCACAGCAAAATAGACATCGCCCTCTGATTCGTAAGCCATGCCCTTTTCTTCCAGAGAACGGATAAATGCGATCATTTTACCGATGTATTGAGTGGCTTTGGGCTGAAAGTCAGGCTTGAGGATATCAAGTTTATCAAGATCTTCCATAAAGGCAGTGATATATTTGGCAGTGACATCACCAGTAGAAATACCTTCAGCAATTGCCTGAGCGATTATCTTATCATCAATATCAGTGATATTCTGCACGTAAGTAACCTCAAAACCTTTGAACTGAAAATAGCGTCTGATAACATCAAACACCAGCAGGTTACGGGCATTGCCTATATGGAAATAGTTATATACGGTGGGTCCACAATCATACATTTTCACTTTCCCTGCTTCTACAGGGATAAATTCTTCTTTTTTACGCGTCATTGTATTGTAGATTCTCATTCCCACTCCTTTTATTTTTTTATTAATTGTTGATTTAAAAAGAAAAGACCTTGTCAAAGGTCAAGCAGAATATTAACAGCAGGCTTCTTTGCCTTCAGGGATCATAATAGAGAACGTAGTCCCATTATCATCATTAAAGGCAGAAATAGTGCCCTTGAAACTATCAGTGATGATCAGTTTTGTCATAAACAAACCCAGACCAACGGTTTTGATTTTATCCTGTCCTTGTTCTTCCGGCTCAAATAATTTTTCCATAACGGTTTCTGCCATTTTTCCAGCACTATCAGAGATCACAATCTGGCATTGCCCATTTTCTGAGGAAGAAGATATTTTCACGAAGCGCTTATCATTAGGGATGCTGGAATTCAGGAAAGCATTTTTGATATTACTGAGAATATTGAGGATTACTTGAAAAATCTCGTTCACATAGCCCCAAACCAGGCAATCTGCCTGCAGATCAAGTATTATATTGATATTAAGCGAAGAATAGCTTCTCTTTGCCAGATCAGCAGCACGACTGAGAATATCATCTACAGCTATAAGTTTCTTTTCTTTTCCCTGAAGATAGATGCGGCGGAAATCATCAATGGAATGGGACATGAAATTTACCTGCTCCATCACATCAATAGTCGACCTGGTGATCAATTCCTGATCGAGTTCTTCAAATTTATAGGCATCTTCAAGGTTTTGTACGATAATATTCACAGCATTCAATGGCTGTTTCCATTGATGAGCCATGAAACCTATCATTTGTTCCATGGAGACCTGTAATGACTGGGAGGTTAAAATTGCATCCCGTTTTCTGGTTTTAATTATCTCTTCCTGAAGTTGTTCTACCAGGGATTTTATTTTTTCTTTCTGCTTAGTGCGGTCATTAGTTTGGTTTTCATTGCAGATATTGATAAGTTTATTTAATATTTCTGTAATTTCTTTTGGAGTATTTTTCATATTCACCTTCTTAATAAGTTATTGATCCCGAGAATGAGTATAGAGATAATTATAATCCCTGTTTTCAGGAGTATCAAGATACCAGTTTTCATAATCCCAGGGAGATGCAACCCAGTCATCAAAGAAAGGATAGGCATCCAAAATACTAGCTTTTTCAGTAGGATAGGGTACTTCCTGAGGCATCATAAAGAACCATGGCATATTATTTACAGTACGATACCAGCGCCAGGAATCGGGATCACTGGTGTCATCTCCATTGCCCCACAATTCAATATTGACCAGATCGGTAGGTGGATAATCTGCTGGATGTATCTCATGTGATCTGTCACCATTTATAAAGATAAAGGGGTTATATGGCATCTCATACCAGGGTGCCGTGAACATTCTGGTTCTCCACAATTCTTCAAAATCAACTGTGATCGTATGAAGCTCTGGCTCAAAGTAGGGCAGGCTGGGATCAGTATTATGATAACCGCTTCCAGGAGCTATATCACGTGCATCATTAAAGAAGATATAAGTGTAATTATCATCTTCCAAATAGGTAGTGCCAGTATCATCTTGAGGATTGGATAATATCATATAATCAGGAAACTGTATTCCAAAGCCTATAGTGTAAGATGTACCAATAGCTGCCAGTTTATATTTGATCTCATAATAACCACTATAAGAGTCCATATCTTCAATATACATTTCAAAATTATAATATATCACCAGATCATTAATATCATAATCACCCTGCTGGGGCCAGTTATCTTCATAAGCCAGTGTGCCGTATTCATCAAGACCCGGTGAGGATATGCTCATCACATGGGGATCTGGCATGGCACTGGAATTATCGTAATAAAATGTGTAAGGCTCTTGAGTGCTGCCCATGATATTACCATATTGTATGTTATACCAGTCAACAAAAAGAAAAACCTGATCTACAGAAGCATCGTAATAGCGGAAATTCAGGGTGTGAAATGAGGTATTGGGAAAATACAGGACATTGGAAAAAAGCACACGGTTATCAGGCAGCATCACAGCTCCCGGATTTAATCCGCCAGTTACGCTGATACAGGAATTTCCCAGAAAACAGGCAAACATGTCATTGACATCATCAGCAAATAATTCAGTTGATTCATTAAAGACGTCAGCAAATATTGTAGTATAATATGGTGAAGTATCATAATTCCAGTCAGGAGCTTCTCGATCGCTTGAATTATAGGGTGAATTGAAGCTGCCATTTATCTCACCTGTAAGATCATCAATCCGCTCAATATCAAATTTGTAGGCATCTTTATTTTCATTATACAAAATTATCTCATTTCTGAATGCTGCCACAGGCAGATCAAACTCAAATATGCCATCATCATCAGTTCTTGCCTGCAGTAACCTGCTGCCATCATCCTGAAGCTCATCATCATACAATTCAAAATAGGCATTCGGCTGGATTTCCCCTGAATTAGTGGATTCCAGATGGATATTCACATAGATTGATGTATTGAACATAAATTCTTCATCTGCTATCACATTATCCATGGGGTTTATTTTATCATCACCCGAATCACAACCAGTCAATAATGCTAAAAATAATATCACTATAATAGCATAGATAATTCTATTTTTCATAAATTCTCCAGTATTATTATATTCATAGAAAAATGTGCAATTACTGTACTCACTGTCAACAAAAAAACTTATTAATTGATTAATATAATTTAAATAGAGATAACAACCTGCTTATAACATAGAGCTGAACAGTATTATTTTAAATCGAGCATTCTTCAGCCTTTCAGGTCAGTGTTTTGCTCCATATCTAATTCTTCAAGTTCCTTGAATGCATCGCGCACGTCTTTTTCCACAGCTTTCAATTTCTGATTCAATTCCTTGATCAATGAAGTACCGCGCTTTACCTTTTCTGCCAGTTCATCTATGGGTGTTTCCTGGCGGTCAAGCTGATCTATGATTCCCTGTAATTCTTTAAATTTCTCCTCATAATTTGTCTGCTTTGTCATTTTTATTCTCCTTGATTATATTTACTTTACTGGATATTTCACCATCAGAAAAGCGAGTAGTGATTTCGCTCTCGGCACTGATATCATGCACGGAGCGGATTATTTTTTTCTGCTGGTCATAGACTATTGTGTAGCCCTTTCTGAGATTGTTCAAAGGGTCATTAGCTTTTAATAATCTGCGGTAATCTTTCAATTTGCGCGATTGCTCATTGATCAAGCCGATGTATTTGAATAATTGAAATGAACTGACCTGATATTGAAGTTTTATGGCAAATTGCTGTAATCGGCTGTCAGGATATGAGCGCAATTTATGAATAAAGCTGTTCAGTAGCAGACTCCAGCGCTTAAGCCGCATCAGAGTGGTATTTTGAAGACGACTTGCTGTCTGATTCAGGCGGGAATTCAATTGCTGCAGGTAATAGCGTGGTGCAGATCTCAGCAGATTCACTGCCCCTGAGATAGCTTCATTATTGCGATTATATTCCTTCTGCCAGTGATAATAAAGTCTGTCCTGAAAATTATCCAGATTTACCTTAAGTGTGTCATACCTGGCAACCAGATGCTCAGCCACAGCAGTTGGCGTTTTAAAACTTGTATGCGCCACATAATCCAGCACACTGGTATCTATTTCATGACCGATCCCGGTCCACACAGGTAGTGGATATTCACTGATAGCCAGAGCAATTTTCAGATTATCAAGACTGTATAGATCAGATTTGCTGCCGCCACCCCGCGTGATAACCACTAGGTCAAGATCAAGCTGCCTGAGAACTTCCAATGCCTTCAGCACAGTATCCTCTGTGGCATCTCCCTGCATCCTGGCATCAGCCAGATAGATGATAAAGCCCCAGGGTGAACTATTGAGCGTTTTCATAAAATCACTGTAGGCAGCACTGGAACCACTGGTGATCAAGCCGATTTTCTGCGGTAGAAATGTGAGAGGAACCCGTTTATTCATTTCAAAACGATTTTCGGATTTCAGTTTATTAATGATCTCCTGACGCCGTCTTTCCATTTCACCCAGATTAAATTGCGGATCTGCATCTTTAATCTCCAGAGCCAGACCATAGGTATTATGAAAGGTGAGTTTGCACAAAAAACCATACTGCATACCGCTGGTCATTTTCAGCTCCATCCCTGCCTGCTGAAATTTACGCCTTATGCTCTGGAATTGACCACTCCACAATCTGATTTCCACTTTGGCAACTGTCCTGCCGGAAGTATCAGTTTCGATCAGTGAACCATAATAATGTCCCCCCCGGTTGGAAACATTATAAAGTTCACCACGCACCCAGAACTCCGTTGCCATAGCCGGAGCCAGATAGTCTTTGATCCGCTTTGTAACAGCCGAAACCGGAAAGAAATTTTGCATTTCTAATCCCTCTTATCGTGTATTTGTTTGGTTTTCAAATAAGTAACGAACCTTTCCACTTCCAACTAACTTCCATAGGATTTTATAATTCTTGTTTATATAACGTATTCTTCCAGCAACAATTGAGGGATGAATGTCGTACTTATTGGCAAAATCGATAACTTTCTCTGTTGAATAGTTAGTGAGTAGTGATGCTTTTTCCAGATATTCGTCCTGAATCAAATTTTCAGAAGCGAATAAATCAGCGCTCTTTTCTTCTTCTATATCTGCAATCATTTCCAGATCGTCCAGATAACAGGCTTTGTCATCATCAGAATTCAAATGCAAAAATACATGTCCAAGTTCATGAAACAAAGTGAACCAGAAATTATCAATTCTGTCATAGCGTAAAGTTAATGCTATCACTGGATTACCATCTTTTGCAGGGAATACCGCTCCATCCAGATAAGTTCGTGGTAAATGTGATAGGATTATTACATGTATCCCTTCTTTTTGCAATAGTTCTAATGCCAGCTTGGGTCCTGAATCAAATTTAGTTAAAGCTTTTAACTGATTAATGATTTTTGATTTGTTCTCTGGTTTATAATTACTATTTAGGATTTCTTCATCCGCTATTCGACGGCAGCCGGCAACCCAGGCAGCCAGAGCATAATTATTGGAGCGATCACTCATTCTCAGGTTTTGTCTGCACAGTGGTTTCCCGGAAGCAAGTTCGGTAAAAGGCTCAATTAAATCACGTAAGTAATGTTCTACATTGTTTTTAATTTGCTGGTAGGAAGCATTTACATCAGGAAAAAAAACTTCCCGAGCCTTTTCAAACATTGCTTTGATGGGAAATTTCTCCCAGTTGATGTCTAAGGGCTGATTTATATAATTAATACTTTCCTCTTGTGCTAAAACCTCAAGTGGAATTTTGAGTCCTTTATTGAGCGACCGGATCATTTTTAGGGTAAGTGGACGTTTGCCAGTGAGAATATTGGAGACTACGCTTTTATTACCTATATATGGTACTAAATCCATTTGATTTAGATTCATCTGCTCCATTCTGAACTTGATAGCTGCTATTGGAGATGGGTTATCGATTGGAAATGCTTTCTCCTCATATTCTTCTATCAGATGAGCAACCAATTCCATTTCTTCCCTCTTATCCAGAGTCAATGTGTCTCTATCTAAAAGACCATCTAAATGCAGGCAGGCGTTTTGATAATCATTTTGATCTTTGATCAATTTGAGCTTAAACATTTCGTCTCCTTTAATTTCAATTTCTCATATTCCTTATGCCTTCCTGCCCATCGGATTCTGACAATTTTACTCTCATATTCTATTTTTGCTACTAACCGATATTTATTTCCACAGATATTAAATACTACACAGCCAGCTCCGATAATGCTTGCTGATCTATACTGCGATTTCAATTCATTAGGTGTTGACCACGATGCCTTTTTCATCTCAAACAGCAGAGCTTCTATTGAGTTTTCAGCTTCTGAAAATTCATTTATAAAGTCTTTAGCGATTTTTCTTCCAGTAACAATCATTTAACCTGCTTCGCAATACTTATTTACTGAAAATATAATTATTGAGTTGATTTTTATGTCAAGTTATTTATTTTGCAAACTATGTTTAGTTAACAAATAAAGTAACTATGATGCTCGAATGGATGATATAAACATAGTATTGATCGCCAGGAGTTCTGCCCGGAGTTCCGTTCATAACTCCTGCTTAGCTGCATTGGATACTCACTTACCACAAGTGGTTAATTATTTGCAGTAAAGAAAAGCTCAGTAAAAAATATTTTCTCCGGAGGAGATATATAATTCCCAGTTGACATATTTCACCCGAAATAGAAATTCACAAAAAATGCTGAAAGGATAGGTATATTGTGAAATTAATAAAAATTTCTCTGCTTCTTATGCTTCTGATCTCTGCCACTTTGTGGGGTGATGATTCCCCGCTTCTATATGATGACAGTGAGGTTGCCCAGGTGGAAATTACTGTTGATCCTGCAGATATGATCTGGATGTATAATAATGTCTATAGCGATTCACTGCATAATGCCACTATCCATTTCAGCAATCCAAATATTGATGAAACTGTGGAAGATGTAGGTTTCCGGCTGCGGGGAAATACTTCCCGGATTTCCTGGAAAAAGTCCTTCAAATTATCTTTTAATGGATTTGTGCCCGGCAGGGAATTCTATGACGTGGATAAAATGAACCTTAATGGTGAACATAATGACCCCTCCATCATCCGCAGCAAGCTTTGCTGGGACATATATCAGAATATTGGCATGACATCTTCCCGCGCTGCTTATACTGAGGTATATATCAACGATGCCTATTACGGGCTGTATATGAATATCGAGCATTTGGATGACGAATTCCTGGCAAAGAACTTTAGGGATGACAGCGGTAACCTCTGGAAATGCAATTATCTGGCGAGATTGAACTATCTGGGTGATGACCCGGATTTATACAAATTCATGAATAATGGTCAACGCGTTTATGAACTGAAAAGAAATGAAGAGTTAGACGATTATTCCCAGCTTGCCCGTTTGATAGATGTGCTTAGTAATACGCCGGCAAATGCCATAATGGACTCGCTGGAGACCATGCTCGATGTAACTGGTGTGCTCAAATATTTTGCTATAAATGTACTTACAGGCAGTTGGGACGATTACTGGTATGGGAAAAATAATTACTATATTTATCATGAACCCTCTCAGGATAAGTTTTACATTTTTCCCTATGATTATGATAACACCTTTGGGGTGGACTGGATGAATATTGACTGGACTGAGCGTGACATTTATGTATTCAAGCATCCTGATGCAGATCGTCCTTTGGCTGACGTATTCATGGAAAATGATCAGTATCACAATCTTTATACCCATTTCCTGGAATTTTATGCAGATAATTTATATGACCTGCCTCTCTGGGAATCCCGTATAGACAGTCTCAAGGATATGATCACAGCATCTGCTGAAGCTGACAGTTTCCGCACTTATGATTACGGTTTCACCATGGATGATTTTCATAATTCCTACTCTGCCACGGGCTATTATAATCAGCACGTAAAAAAAGGCATCAAGCAGTTTATTATTGAGCGCATTGAGAATTTAGAGCAGCAGCTATATTATGTGGATGCTGATCCGGTGCTTTATGCCCTGGACTGGCAGGATACTCCCGTAATGCCTGATGAACCTGTGAATGTGCAGATTTCAGTTTTCAGTAATTGCGGTTTAGATCAGGTTGCTCTGGAATTTTATCCTGAAGATGATGAAACTCCCCAAATCTATCAAATGGAATTTGATCCTGTGAATAATACTACTATAATAGAGGAAACAGACCGCTGGACAGGAAGTATTCCACCTCTTGGTGATCTGCAATATGGCTGGTTTCAGATACGGGCTACTGATCTGGTCGGAGCTGAGCAGGTTTTTCCGCGTTCCCACCGCATTCAAATCCAAAGATCAAATGCCTCAACTGGTGAGATATTTATAAATGAATTTCTGGCGAGTAATTCTGCCACAAATCCCGATGAAGCCGGGGAATATGACGACTGGCTGGAGCTCTATAATTCCACTGCAGAGGATTATGACCTTAGTGGGCATTATCTGACTGATCATCCTGATAATCCTCTCAAATGGCAGTTTCCGGATGAAATTATTATTCCCGCTCAAGGCTGGCTGCTGATCTGGTGTGATGAAGACCAGGAGCAGGGCGATCTGCATACAAATTTCAAGCTTTCAGCTGATGGTGAAGATATTGTCCTCACTCATAGTGACGGCAATACCACCCTTGATGCAATAAATTTCTCAGAGCAATCTTCTGATATATCTTATGGCAGGATACCAGACGGCTCTGAATTGTGGGGTTTTATGCAGCCCACTCCCGGAGATGCCAATGATGACGTCAGCAATGATCTGGAGGAAATCCCTTCATCATTAGCTCTGGCAAATTATCCCAATCCTTTCAACCCGATCACCAGTATTACTTTTAATCTTGCCGAACCCGCTTACATAAATCTGGATATTTATAATCCTAAAGGACAAAAAGTGATCACACTCACTAACTCCCTGCTGGAATCAGGCACTCATCAAGTGATATGGGACGGCAAAGATGAGCAAAATAAAAGCGTTAGTTCAGGAATATATTTCTATAAATTGAGCCTTGATCACAAAGTATCAGCTATTCGGAAATGTCTCCTGCTGAAATAAGGAAACTCAATATGAAAGCACCTCAATTAATCCCATACCCTCAATCACTTAAATTATTAGAAGGCTATTGCCTTGATCTGGATAATGTCGAAAATGTCATCAATTCCAAAATTGCTCCCGAAGGCTATGAACTCACTATCTCTCCCGAGAAAATAGTTATTTCATCTTCAGATAGCACCGGCAGGTTTTATGCTCGTGCTACTTTATCTCAATTGATTCATCAATATGATAACCACTTGCCCTGCCTGAAGATCATTGACAGCCCTGCCTTCTCCTGGCGCGGACTGCATCTGGATGTAAGCCGGCATTTCTTTTCTACTGATTACATCAAAACTCTGCTGAAAGCTATGGCTGCCTATAAGCTCAACAGGTTTCACTGGCATCTCACAGATGACCAAGGCTGGCGCATTCAAATTGATAAATATCCCCTGCTGACCGATATTGGTGCCTGGCGCAAGAATGAGCAGGGAGACACTTATGGCGGATTTTATACCAAGGCAGAGATAAAAGAAATTATTGATTTTGCTGCTCAGCTGCATATTGAGATAATTCCCGAAATCGAGATGCCTGGTCATGCAAGGGCTGCTATCACTGCCTATCCTCAATTTGGCTGTAATGCAGAAGAAACTAATATTACCACAGATTGGGGTGTATTTGATCAGGTATTCTGCGTAGGCAAAGAGGAAACGCTCTCATTCCTAAAAGATATTCTCACAGAAGTCTGCGAATTATTCCCTTCCCGCTGGCTGCATACTGGTGGTGATGAATGCCCCACCAAAAGCTGGGAGAAATGCCCTCATTGCATTCAAAAGGCAAAAGAAGTCGGTTTGCAAAGCGTAACTGATCTGCAAAAATGGTTTACCACAGAAATTGCTGAGTTCCTGCAAACAAAAGGCAAGGCAATGATTGGCTGGGACGAAATATTAGGTGCAGAACTGCCGACAGATAATATAGTCATGGTCTGGCGTGGTGATGGTATTGATGCCATCAAAATTGCTCTTGCCCGTAAGCATCAGATGGTACTCACCCCCAATCTTTTTTATTACTTTGATTGGAAACAAACCAGCGCTGAAGCAGAACATGGCAGCTTTGGCGTAACCACACTTTCCAGAACATATTCCTATGACCCATTGGCTGCTATTGATAAAGATACCAATAAAGCTCTGATCCTGGGCGTACAGGGTAATATCTGGACAGAAAGAATTACCTACCCGGATCAGGTGTCATATATGGCATTTCCCCGCGCACTGGCTATTGCTGAAACCGGCTGGTCCAAAAATAAATCCAATCCGGCAGAATTTCTGGCCAGAGCAAAAGCTCAAACAGCTTACTTGAAAAGCCTTTCCGTAAACCCCTGCCAGAAAAGTGAGTAATTATGAAGTTAAATATAACTCTCCTGCTGTGCATGTTTATGCTATCCATGGTATTTATTATAAATTTGCATGCTCAGACGGAAGAAGCAGAATTACAAAATAATAAGATTGAGGATTCCAATATGAATGAGTATAGTATTGTTATAGATAAATCCCGATTCAATATGAAGCTTTATCAAGGCAACCAGGTTATCAACAAATATCAGGTTGCTCTGGGTAAAATTCCCGGAGATAAACAAAAAGTGGGTGATAAGCGAACTCCTGATGGTGATTTTGCTATCGAGAAAATCCAGGTCGCTTCCTGGTGGGAATATGATTTTGGTGACGGCAAAGGTCCCATAAAAGCCTATGGTCCCTGGTTTATCCGTCTTGAAACAAATGCCACTCAAACCCTTTCCGGTAACACCTGGACGGGTATTGGTATTCACGGTACACATGATGAAGATTCCATTGGCACTCTCGCTTCCCGCGGCTGTATCCGAATGCACAATAAAGAACTGGTAGAACTGGTGGATTTCCTTAAATCTCTGCCAGATTATCATATCAAAGTAGTTATCAGAGAATCTATTGATTAATATGAAAATTATCTCGCTGAACATCGCTAATTATGATGACCATCCCGGTTGGGAAAATAGACGACAGCGGATTTGCGAAATGCTGATCAAAATGCAGCCAGACCTGATCTCATTACAGGAAGTTCGCTTTAATCCTCAGCAAAAAACCTGCCAAATCTCTTATCAAAATTCCGCTGAAGAACTCCTTGCGCTGCTACACTCGCAAAAAAAATTCCTGGATTTTCGTATCATCACTCAACCCACTATGTACTATCCCACAAAATATTCATATCCCTCCCTTGATGATAAGGTCATCTGGGAAGGAAAATCTTTTATTACAAATCTCAACATTCTGGAATATGGTAACTTCCTGCTGACAAAGCCTGACACCAGTCGTGACATGAATAAACGCAGCATCTTCTGGTGCCGGCTCAAGCGAAAAGACAGCGAATTCATCATTGGAAACCTGCACTGGGGACTTGATGAAGCAGCACGAATCAGTAATGCCACCCAAACCGCTCAATTAGCTGCCAGATTTCCTGATATACCCCTTATCTTTGCCGGTGATTATAATACAGATCCCGATGTCCCCATTCAGCAGCAGTTAATTGCTGCAGGTTTATCCGATCTCTGGGTTACAGCAAATAACCAGAATCCGGGTTTCACATTTCCAGCTCAGGAACCCACTCGCCGAATTGATCAAGCCTGGGGTAATAAACTGGCTGTTCAGAGCCTTGAAAGTATCTCTATTCAACCCTTTCATGATTTGTCAGACCACCTTGCTCTCCTCATAGAACTGGAGCTTAAATGATACCATATTCTCAACCAGTTGAATTTCAGATAGTGCCGCACTGGTCAAATGAATACCGTCAGGCTATCTATCTGCGCTATAAACTCCTGCGTCAACCCCTCGGATTGAAATATACCAAAGCACAAATGGAAGATGAAACAGATCAGATCCACATCATTGGCAGGATCAATGACCAGATTGTCGCCTGTCTTTGCCTGGTGCCTTTAGAAAATAAGGTATATAAAATGCGCCAGGTCTGCATACGTGAAGATCTTCAGCACCTGGGTATTGGCAAAAAACTGGTCGCTTTCTGTGAAGCCGCATTAAGACAAAATGGAGCTATCGAGATAGTACTCAATGCCAGAGATTACGTCACTGATTTCTACCTCAAACTTGATTATAGTATCTGCAGTGAGCAATTCCTGGAAATCGGTATCCCGCACTATAAAATGTACAAATCACTCACTAAATAGGGCATAGCTACTCAATAGAAGTCGTCAGCTTATATTCTGCAGTGATAGCTCACATACCACATAAAAGGTGTCATCATCCGATTTAAGCTCCTGTATTTTGCCTCATACCACTGCCAGAATTCCTGCGTCCACTTTGCTTTATATTCCTCGGTCTCTGCATTCCACGCTGATATTGCTAACGCTTTCTGCTCCTTGAATAGCTGACTCTGCCTATTTGCACTATGATCATAATTTTTGCGCAGGAAACTGATCTCGCTGTTTTTGTGCCAGTAATAGATCTGACTCTGGTATGTTCCGCTTAAGCCCTGCATGACATTCGTCCGAGGCTCCAGACCCCGCCGATAGATCTTCACTCGACTGTAAACCGGCTCAGGCTGAGCCAGAACTTCTTCCAGATGCTCATCCAGCCAATTAGTATAAACTGCCTGTATATCAGCCTCACTACTCAGGATAATGAACTTCCTTGCGCAGTGCTCCACACCATTTAATTTTAATACTAATTGCTGCTCACCCGATTCATTGAAACTGATCTTCACCAGGGTTCGCCGGCAGATCTTCTGCTGCCAGCTTATTCCACCACTACCTGACCATTCAAGCTGATAATTCCCCGCCTGTCGTACAAAAAACACAGTTTGACCTTGCAAAGCATAATCACCCGGAGTCAGAAAATATGGAGTATAGTAATAAAGTTTACGTAAAATGGCAGAATATCCCTTATATTGTGGGTTAGAAATGGTATTAGCAAACCGGTTCAGCACACAGGTTCTGTCCTTCAAGGGTGAATTGCCCCCAGGTGGATGATATTCAAAGGCATACTGCTCATATTCACCGTTCCGCTTCCGCCGATATACGGTGTCACCCCGCCTGCCATGCATATTGAAAAACCGGTCTAATCCTCTTCCTTCTAAAATTACTTTCTTTTTCATGATCACTCCTTATGCCTTAGGAGTTTGCCATGAGAGTTCGACTTACCACTAAATAAAATAATCAATATCCTGTCCCAGACAACAACTTTTTTCCCAACTTCAAGTCACCCCCGAACCACAAATGCTCCCCTTGCACTCCAAACGACTCAACAACAAAATGTGGTGTCGTTTGGAGTGCAGGTGGCCTCAGATTATTGCTTAGCCAAAGATTAGAGGTGGCATATAGGTCATATAGGGTGTATAGGGCTTATAGAGGTGGGATTTAAGAAAGTAAGCTAAGATAGAAATATATTGCCTTAAATATGCAAAAAAGAAATAATTGCCATGGGAAATTGGGAATTACTAAAAAGACAAAGGAAGCCAGATGGAAAAGCTGAAATATCTTGAAAGAGAATATATGAGTATATCTGGAGAAGAAGATAATCTGAAGCAGCAGATCGAATTATTATTGCAACTATCAGAAACTGCAGAAGCCGAGGATAAAGATAAAAGCATTTCATACGGTGAACAAGCAGAAGAGAAAGCTCAGAAACTGGGAGAATATGAATTACTGCAAAGAGTTTACAAATATCTGGGAGAGCTGCATTTTCGGCAGGGAAACTTTGAAAATGCCGTGGGATATTATGAAAAGCTGCGGGAATGTGCTTTTAATGAGGAAGATATAGAGACAATAATTCTGGGGTACTATAATATTGGACTGATATACTGGAAAAGGAACGATTATAAAAAGTCTGAAGAAAATTTCCTTAAATCACTGGAACTGGCAGATAAACAGGGAGAAATAAAAATCATAGCAAGAAGCTCAACTGGAATGGGATTATTATCCTGGAAGCAGGGCAGATATGAATTAGCCTTAGAGTATTACCAAAAGTCCCTGGAATTGAGCAGAGAACTTGATGATAAAAATGAGGAAGCCAAATTACATAATTATATAGGTGTAATTTATAAGAATCAGGGTAATCTTGTTTCTGCCCTTGCTCATTACCAGCTATCGTTAAGCATTTTCACTGAATTGAGTGACAGGATCAGCATGTCTAAACTGCTGAATAATATCGGAAATCTTTACCTTATGCAGGGCAGTAATGAAAAAGCGATCGATAATTACCTGCAATCTTTGAAGGTTAGTGAGGAGCTGGGAGATGATCATACGCGCTCCAGTATCTTGAATAATATTGGTTTGATCTATTTCAATCTGGAGGACTATGAGAAATCACTGCCATATCATCATCAGGCTCTTGAGATTCGGGAGCGGATGTCTGACAAATCGGCAATTGCTCATTCCTTAAAAAATCTGGGTCTGGCATATCAAAAAACAGGTCAGCCAGAGAAATCAATGGAATGTAAAATGCGAGCCTTGGATATTGAACTGGAAATAGATGACAAATCCGGGCTTGCCACCACATATTCGCTGATCGGATTATCCTATATGGATGAAGGTGATCTTGAGCAGGCAAGAGCAAACTACAATCAATCACTTAAGCTGTATGAAGAATTAGGAGATAAACCAGGAACAGCGGCAAACTTGATCAATCTCGGAGGTATTCATCTAAATTTGGAAGAGTATGAAGCTGCTGAGGAAATTACTTTACGCGGTTTGAAACTGGCAGAAGAAACAGGAGTGGAAACTCTGATCAAGGATGGTTATAATGTTTTAAGTGAATTATTCGAACAGACAGGAGATTATCAAAAAGCGCATAATTATTTTAAGAAATTTACTGAAATCAGGTATCACCTTGAGAATCTGGAGAGTAAGCGGCATATAGAGGATATCCAGGCAAAATATGAATTTGATAAACGGGAAAAAGAAGCAGAGATCTATCGGCTTAAGAACATTGAATTAGCAAAAGCGAATGCAGAACTGACGCTTTTGAAAGATAACCTGGAGCAGCAGGTGGACGAAGGAATAGAAGAATTACGTAAGAAAGACACACTCATGGCAGCACAGTCACGTCAGGCGGAAATGGGAAAGATGATAGGATTTATTGCCCATCAGTGGAAACAGCCTTTGAATTCAATCGGATTAATAGCCCAGAATCTGGCAGATTCCTATACTTTTGATGAACTGGATGAAGTTGCCCTTGTGGAGGGAACTTCCAATATTTTTGAGCTGGTTAAGTATATGGCAAAAACTATTGATGATTTCCGCAATTTCTTTCGACCTGAAACTACAAAATCCATTTTTGATCCTGGTGAAGTGATAGAAACTACTTTGAAGTTGATCAGCAAAAGCTTTGATGCTGATGATATTGAGATAAATCTGGAGCTGGAAGAAGGGTGTTCTGTAGAGGGATTTCCTAATGAGCTTTCACAGGTGATCATTAATATATTAAATAATGCCAGAGAAGCACTGGAGGAAGATAATGATCTATTGGATAAGCAGGTTTGGGTAAGTCTCATAAAAGAAGATGAAAAGGTTATCATTGAGATCAAAGATAATGGAAAAGGTATACCAGAAACTGTTTTACCTCATATTTTTGAAGCATATTATACAACAAAACTTGATAATAAGGGTACGGGATTAGGTTTATACATATCCAAAACCATTATAAATGAGAAAATGAAAGGAGAGATCAGCGTAAACTGCGAGGCCGGAACAGTTTTTAAGATAGAATTGCAGGCAAAAACGGAGACTTAAACCCCCTTAATTTATTGAAGATAACGAAACATGGTGATTCTGAGCGGTTTTCTTTAGTACTAATTGATAAACCTTTTACGTAGTGAAATATTTCTATTATGAAAAAATAAACAAGTGTTAAATATTATTATACATATAACATGAAGAAAAACATTGACAGGGAATCTATGAATGGAATATGTTTGAACCAGCAATCGGGAGGAACGATGAAGTTGTTTGGCAGATACAATAAAAATGCAGTATGTCTATATATATATATGCAGTTAGAGTACTTCATGGCAGGTTCTGCGGTTGGGGCTGAGCGTTTTGAGACGCTCAACAAATGATAACTTAATTAAAAAGCTGTAAACACAAATGTCAGTGAAGAATTTTAGAATATTAGTAGAAAATATCATAAATTAAGACGCTGCCCGAACACATAGGCATGAACAGGCAGCTAAGTTAAATAACCTGAGAATAAAATATAGAGGAGTGCATTATGCGCAACTTAAAAAAATATATAGTAATGTTATTCGCCCTTTTACCCGTGATTTTATGTTCTACAATTCTTTATGTAGATGATGAATATTCATCAGAAAATGCCGGTGGGCATACCTGGGGAGTAGATGCTTTTGATAACATTCCGGATGCAATAGGGGAATTTGAAGATGGGGATTGTATCTGGATATATCCTTGTAGTACAGGTGACTGGGTTCAGAATTCGATTATGATCTATAATAAATCAGTTCATATGGTAGGAATAGGGGATGTAACAATCAGGGGTGCTGCATTAACTGCAGAGACATTATATCTTAATTTCACTGGTTTAGTATATTACACGATTACTCTTGAAAACCTGACTTTGAGTCATACAAGTAATAATATGATAATCAGACTGATTTATGATACCCAGCGTACATCATTAGATTTCTCAGAATGCACATTTACAAATTATGGTGCGAGCAGTAATCCAGATATGATATCCATAGAAAACGCTTTTCAAATAACAATAACTGATTGTGTTTTTGAGAATGAATATGGAGATTTCAATGCAATCCGTTGCCATGGTATAAATCAGAATTGCAGAGAAATTGTATTTACTGATAATCAAATCACCGGAGGATCATTATATTTTGATCTAAATGGAACATCAGCGTACAATAATCTGATTGATGGTAATGTATTTATAGGTTGTCGTAGTTTATGTCATATTTCATGCTATGATTATGATGTACAACTTGAAATCAGTAATAATCTTGTATATGATATTCAAGACTTTCTTAACAATTATGATTATCCAATATATTTAGCAACTGATGGTGATGATGATGTTGAGATATCAGTTCTAAATAATACATTTGTACCTGATCCTGATAATACTCTTGTTGTCGCGATTTTTGGTGATGTAACGGAAGAAGGTATGGAATATCCTGATACTGATATAACAAATAATATTTTCTGGGGATTTGATTATATTATACGGGATGATACAGCAATACCCGAGGCTTTTGATATTGATTATAATTGCTGCAATGTGACCTTGAATGATGCAGGAGCAGGAGATACTAATAATATAACCGGGAATCCACAATTTGTAGATGCCGGTAGTGATGATTATAATCTGGACTGGGACAGTCCCTGTATGGATTCAGGAGACCAGAGTTTTGATGAAGATGCAGACGGTACCGAATGTGATATGGGCTGTCTGGTGGCAAGAGATCATGATAATGTGATCTTTATCGAAAGTGAAACTGGGGATGAGACTTATGTCTGGCGGGGATTTCCCCGGCTGGATGTGGTAGGAGATGAGAATGGTGGTGAATTCGTGGAAGCCACTGATATGTTTGATTATTTTGAATATCCTGATCGTCCTGACCCAATTGAAGTCTGGTATCAGAACAATGATCCTGATTATGAAGATTTGCATGGAGATTGGGATACAAATGAATATGACTGGGATCCAGATCCAAGCAGTTCATTAGTGAAGAGTACCAGAGGATATAAGGTTAAAGTATGGGATGATGCCTCAGAAACTTCTCTTTTGCGAGTATTTGGTCATGTAATTGAAGCAGATACTTATATTACAGTGGATGTGAGTGAAGATGAGAACTGGTTCTGTTACTTTCCGGAAGATACCCAGGATGCTGAAGATGCCTTTGATTCTACCACACTCTCGCAATTAGACAAGATATGGACCAAGAATTGGACAGCAACAAAAAACGGGGGGACTTGGACCTGGCCCGGAAATGCAACTCTCCGTTATGGAGAGACAGTTATTATAAGAGATGTAGTAGCCCGGGATTTCAGTTTCCAGTGGCAACAGCCAGCACGGGATATTATAGAACCCTATGAAAGACCGGAACCCACCCAGTTCAGTTATAATGAAGATATCGAATATTTCCCGATCTTTATGGAATTCACAGAAGTACCTCTGGAAGTTGCCGTATATGTTGATAATGTCTGCAAGGGTGCAGAAGTGGTAGATAGTGACAGTCTCTTTCAATTACGAGCTTATGTGCTTGAAGAAGAACCCGGCTATGAATTGGAATTTGTTTTTTATAACGGCAGGTCTGAAACCAAGGTTATGGATTACAGAATAGATAACAGCTTCAGCCAGTACAGCACAGACAGGCTTATAACCGGCAATCTGGGAGATTATGTCTTTATCGAGTTTGGAGAACCACTCTCTGATCAGGTTCCTGAACTGGAAACAAACCTGAAAACTTATCCTAATCCCTTTAATCCAACTGTGCAGTTATCATTCCAGGCAGGGCAATATGGAAAATATGATTTGGTTATATATAACCTGAAAGGACAAAAGGTTAGAACCATCATAGAGAATGCATATTGCACAGAAGGTGAAAGAATAGAAAAGGTCTGGAAAGGGCTTGATAATAATGGAAAGCAGGTCAGTGGAGGAGTTTACTTTATCAGACTGATATCTCCTTATGATGAACAGGTCAGCAAAATCGTTTTACTGAAATAAATGAAGCAATGTTAAGCTAATAATTAGCAGGCAGGTGCGTGAGCATCTGCCTGCCATAAGGAGAATTGATGAGCAAATATATAATAATCTTTATCTTATTTTCCACATATTTTGTGCTAGCTGACACAATAACTGTTGCCCAAGACAGTACAGGAGATTTTACTGTAATCCAGGAGGCAATTTTAGCAGGTTCCAATAATGATACAATCCTTGTATATCCCGGGATATATTACGAGAATATCGATTATATGGGAAAAACTTTAGTTATTGGCAGCTTATATTTGGTAACCGGAGAGGATGTGTATATAGATTCAACGATTATAGATGGTAATGAGAATGGATGCGTGGTGACAGTGGAGAATTATGAGGGAGAAGGAACAAAAATTATTGGCTTTACTATACAAAATGGATATAATAATTATGGGGGTGGAATATCTATAAGCAGATCATATTTAGATATAATAAATTGTGATATTTTGCGTAACAAAGCTTCCTTGCTCAGCGGCGGTATATACTGTGAGTATGATTCTCATATATTTCTTTCAGGATCATCAATTTGTTTTAACGTAAGTGAAAAGAAATATGGTGGGATAGTTATTGGAGATGAAGCTCAGATTTCATTCGATACCAATAATTTATGCAATATTTATGGGAACTATGGGGGCGCTTATTGTGATATGTACAGATTGATAGATTTAGAGAATCCTGTAAATTTTGAAGCATATCTGGATACTTTCAGTTGCCTGGATCCGGATAGATATTTCATAGGAGCTGGCGATGATGGATTCAATCTGAATTGGGAATATCTTGATTTACATGTGACCACTGCATATTATGAATTTTACGATGGAGATTTGTTTGTATCCCCGGATGGAAATGACAATAACAGCGGAACAAGTCCAGAAGAACCGATGCAGACAATTGCCGGAGCAATAACCAGAATAGTATCCAACCCGGATGATCCGAATACTATTTTTTTACAGGGAGGCATTTATAGTTCAAGTCTAAATGGTCAGTTATTTCCTTTAAACCTGAAGTCCCATGTGAATATAGTGGGTGATTGTGAGGAAAACGTGATCTGGGATGGAGAGGGTCAAAAAATAATTTTAGATTATTATAGTGGATTTGAGTATGAAATAAAGAATATCACTTTTATAAATGGACCATCTAGTCCCTGGAAGGTGATTCGAATATTTCAGCAGGATATGGAACCAATGAGTATTGTATTTGAAAATCTGAAATTCATTGATATTGAAGTAGCATCAATAAAAGTGACAGAAAGCATTGAATTTGAATTAAGAAATATTCTTATAGAAAATGGATCAAGTGGTTTAATTGGATATAATAGTGCACCTGGAAATCACAGCAAAATCGTAAACTGCCAGGTAATCAATTCTGGTTCCGGGTTTCATCATAGAAATTATGATCATACAGGCGAAAGGTCGAGACTGGATGTAATAAACACTTTAATTGTAGACAATTTATGTGAGACTGATGGACGCGGGATCTGGACGTATAACTCTGATACAAATGGTTATGCCGAAACAAATATAGTAAATTGCACGATCATGAATAATTCCTGCGATGATTACACCAATTTATTAGGTTGCGTAAATGCGCAACTGGGCGGTAATTACAATATTTATAATAGTCTGATTTATGGAAATGACGGATATGAAGTATCCGCAGATACAGGAGATGGAGGTATTCTGGGGAGTACAATAACAGTTTCCCATTCATTGATCGAAGGGGGAGAATCAGGGATACCTCTGGTGGGTGATTATCCCTCAACCTTGAACTGGCTGGATGGGAATATTGACTGTGATCCGATGGTGGATGAGGATTATGTTCCGATAGCCTTTTCCCCTTTGATAGATGCAGGAACAACAGAGCTACCTTATGATATTGAGCTTCCTGAGACGGATCTGGCAGGAAATCTGAGGATTACAGGCAGGACAGTGGATATTGGTGCCTTTGAATTCAACCCCTGGGGCAGCGGAACAGATGACGCTGTTATCAACGCCGATCAACAGCTATATGTATATCCCAACCCGGCAGTATCTGGCAGTTTAAGAAAGGGGACAGTAACCATAAGCTGGAGAGGTGTTAGAGAAGGAGATATCCAGTTTGATATATATAATGCCAAAGGGCAAAAGGTGAGGAGTGTTTATAATATTTACTGCCAGCAGGCAGGAGTATATCAGGCAGACTGGGATCTGCAGAATGAGAGAGGGAATAAAGTAAGCAGCGGAATCTATTACGTGAGAATTAAACTTGCTGGGAATTATCAAGAGCAGCAGAAGGTGGCTATTATTAATTAGTATTGTCAAAATGCTTAAAGGAGTAGGCAATGTGTAAAGTAAAATCAGTGATAATAGCTGTTTTTATCATAATACCCTTTATTTTGGGAGCCGTGGTAACTGTAAAGCCACCCGGACAGGGTGGTGACTATGATTGTATCCAGGATGCTATCGATGATATTGAGCATGAATATGTATATGAAGATACAATTGAAATCTATCCCAGCAGTGGAGATGATTGGGAAGAGGATATAACAATAAATGACATAAATCTAAGAATGATAGGTATTGGAGATGTGTCCATTAAAAATCGTACTGGAAATACTACGATATTATATACACTTTCAGGTAATTATCAAGTCGCATTAGAGAATTTAACAATAAAAAATGAAGATGATGAAAAGGTTGTTTATGCATCAGCAAGTCGAGGAGGCAGTACGAGTCTAACTTTAATTGATTGCGAATTCGAAGGAGATTCTGCTAACTATAACAGATTAGTAGATACAAATATGATAGAAATAGTAGATATCAGTGGTTGTACATTTAATGGAATTCAAGCTCCTAATTATCAAAATCCTTGCAAATTAATTAATTGTGTTGATTCAGATCAAATAATAATAACCGATAATATATTTACAGGAACTTCAGATTATGCAATCTGTTCACGAATTCATATCGATAGTGAATACGCATGTGAAATAAGTAATAACACAATCAGTGATTGTAAATATGCCATACTGCTTGATTGTAGTGGAGATACAGAAGTAGAAATAAAGGAGAATCTCATTTTTGACCTTTTAAATGGAGCATATGCACTTTGCATTGAAAAACCAAGTGATCCAAATGATTCAGAGATATCGTTTACCAATAATACTTTATATTGCTCTTCCGGATTTACCAAGTATGTATTTGCAAACGCAACTAATGAATTTGTACCCACAGAAATTGTAAATAATATATTTCACTCTTTTGATGGGTTTATGGATAACAGTGCAACAATTCCTACTGAATTTGATATAGATTACAATTGCTGCAATGTGACCTTGAATGATGCAGGAGCAGGAGATACTAATAATATAACCGGAGATCCGCAATTTGTAGATGCTGGTAGTGATGATTACCATTTGGAGCAGGAAAGTCCTTGTATAGATTCAGGAGATCCGAGTTTTGACCATGATGACGATGGCACAGTGTCTGACATGGGTTATTTTACAGGAGATGATCATGATCTGGCGAGATTTCTGGAAAGTGATGGAGCAACAGTTAATATTAACTGGATAGGATTTCCGCGGCTTGATGTTACTGATGGGGAAAATAATGGTGAATATGTGGAAGCAACAGACATGTTAGACTTATTAGAATATACAGATAATCCGGAAGAGATCGAAGTGTATTACCTTTTATCAACAAGTAGTTTGTATGGAGAATGGAATAATGAATATGAATATTATGATTGGGATACAGATCCATGCGCTAATTTAATCAACAGCATCAGGGGTTATAAGATCAAAGTCTGGGACAGCGGATTAAGCAGTTCATATTTACGTGTTTTTGGAGATGTGATCGATCCTGAAACAGATATAACAGTAGATGTGAGAAAAGATGAGAACTGGGTATGTTATTTTCTAGAAGACACCCAGGATGCCGAGGATGCTTTTAGTTCTGGGGCA
>JAVCDJ010000225.1 GCA_030765845.1 Candidatus Stygibacter australis | reverse complement strand
ATACAACCATTAATATTGGCAGACACTGGTATGACTATAATGATGAAATAACTTTTCAGGAAAGCTTTAACAGAGGTCAGTCAACAGTGATCTTTGATGGTGAATCAAATCAGGTCGTGGAAGCAACTCGTGAACTTTATGAATTTGAAAACATTGTAATCAATCAGACAGCAGAATATTTTTATCCTCATTCAAATTTTATGATCGTGGGAAATCTGGAGATTATCAATGGCTGCTGGAACAACAGTAATATGGGAATGACCCATTATCTGAGCGGTAATGTGTCAATCTGTGACGACGGCTGGTGGGACAATATGGGAACGGTGATTTTTTACAGCAGCAGAGAAGCTACTTTTGAGCGATTGGGTTCAGGTGTGCAATTTCATAATGTGATCATAGATAAAAATCCGGCATGGGGACGTGATGATGAACGTGAAAATGCCACTTTGACTCTGGCTTCTGACTTGATTATGCTGTGGGGTGGAGATTTGACGATTGAGAGCGGGACTCTGATGAGTGCCGATAATACAATAACCTGTTCAGGAGATGTTACGATCAACGGTGGCACCCTGGCTCTGGATGCAGACTCAAGACTGAGAGTAGGTAATGATTGTGCCCTAAATGTAAATGCCGGAGGGACATTGCAGGCAATTGGAACAGAAGAATATCCTGTGGATATCACCTGCTATAATGCCGGACATTATCACGAGGTGAATATCAATACTGATGGACAGATAGCCGCAGAATATACTACATTCCAGTTTATGTCTGCTGATGGAGTTTATGTAACTTTTAATGGAATTGTGGATGAAGACTATGCTTTTAATCATTGCACTTTCCAGAATGGAATTGAGAATGGATATCTGCTGCGGTTGCATAATGATCAGGAGTTGGTATGCAATGAAGCAGTATTTCCTGAAAATACCTGGGGCAGTGCCTATAACGTATATCGTAATCGGAATGCCGGTGATAATGAATTTATCAATGCCAGTGGAGAATTTTCAGGAGAAAGCTATGATTATGATCCTTATAATCGTATTGACTGGACTATTATAATTCCTCCTGAGATAACCGTTTATGCTGATGACCCTATGGATTATGGTGAAGTTATTGTAGGTGAAATGGGCTCACTTGGTATTGATATAGAGAATACTGGAACAATGACTTTAACTGGTACGATAACAACTCCTGCAGGATATAGTGTATCATTCTGGGCACGAGATGGTGAGGAAATAGTAAACCGTAATGCACTTTCTTTCACTGTTGAAGGCGGTGATCTTCACACTTACAGAGTAGATTTTGAGCCGACTGAAGTGATGACCTATGCCGGAGAAATCATAATTGAGCATAATGCAGACAGTGCTACAGAGATAGTAAATGTTACGGGTATTGGTATTCCAATTCCACCTCCGACATGTGAGATATGGGAAGAGGAATTTATCTTTGGAGATGTGATCATCAATGAGAGTAAAACTAAGTGGTTCACGATATATAATAACGGTGGATCTGCTCTGGAAGGTACAATTGCTGTGCCGGAAGGATACACCGTTGATGAAGCAGTCTGGCGCAGTATAGACAATCCTGATGTAGAGCACCATCATGAAACGATGAACACTCGCAATGTAATTGATCTGGAGATTGAGCCTGGCTATATGGTAAATTTTTCTCTCGTGTTTGAACCTGTAGAATTACAGGAATATAATGGAGTATTGGCAATTACACACAATGCACCATCGGGTGAAACATTGATAGATATCACAGGACGCGGCGTGGAAGCTATACTTAGCTATAATCCTTATGTATTAACCAGTGTATTGACACCTGGAGAATCAGAAGCTCAAGTTTTGACTTTGGGAAATGAAGGGAATCTGGATATCAATTATCTGGCATTTGTGGAATATGAAGGAGTGAATAACACCATAATTGAGGAAGGCTTTGAAGGTGATTTTCCGCCAACAGGCTGGAATATTGATCCAGAAGGCTGGGGTGGCTGGATGCAAAGCAGTCAATATTTCTATACAGGGGATTACAGTGCGCAGATATCAGCGATGGACGGGGACGATACACGCTTGATCACGCCCTGGTTTACATCATCTGATGATTGCCTGCTGCGTTACTGGATAAAAGGTAATAGTGATTTCTGGGATGAATTTGCTGAAGGAGAATTTCATATTGAGTTAACAACTAATGGCAATGACTGGACACCGATCTTTAGTTGTTCCCAGGAAATTTTGCCGGAAAACTGGGCACAATGGGGACTTTCATTGGGTTCTTATGCTGGTCAGAATGTGCGTCTTGCTTTTCATGTGACGGCAAATTTCATGGCACGGGGTGTAAATATTGATGAAGTAAAAATAACCGGTGAAACCAATCCCACCTATTCCTGGCTGATGTTAAATGGAACCACAAATCTGATTGGAAATATTCCAGTAAATGGATCAGATGAGGAAATCCAGGTCAGCTTTAATTCGGCAGGATTACCGGATAGTGATTTTTATGCGAATATATATCTGGTGAGTAATGACACTTCAGATCCTGTGATAAATATTCCAGTGGCTTTCAATGTAGGAGTATATGATCTGACGGCTACACCTGCCAGTCTTGATTTTGGAGCAATTGATGTTGGAACTGATGCCATTATGCAATTTACTTTGGAAAACACCGGAACTCTGGAGCTGGATGGTGAGATCACCATGCCAGAAGGATATTTAGTGGAAGAACCAGGACCAGTAATCAGAAATGACGTTCAGACATATCATCTATTCCCAGGAAACAGTTTAACTTATAATGCTACTTTTGCCCCGGAAACTCATGGAAATTTTGATGGTGACATTACTATAACGAATATCTGGACAGATACTGTGGAACTTCTACCCGTAACAGGCACAGGAATGGCTCCTGAGATTGAAGCTTCAGAAGATATGCTTTTTGTTGAACAGCAACCTGGTAACTCCACAACAAGAACTTTGACTTTGTCAAATAACGGTAATGATCTTCTGGAATATTCAGCAAATATTAGTTTTACAAGAAATAACAGGGATATATTGGTTTCAACCGGTTTTGAAAATGAATTTCCACCTGTTGGCTGGGATACAGAAAACCTGGCAATGGCTGGTAATTGGTGGTGGGATACTTTTTATCCGCATACGGGAATGGTGTGTGCTGTGGCCGATCCTTATATGACTGTAGATGCAAGACTTATATCACCGCAATTTACAGCAACACCGGATTGTCAGCTATCCTATTACGTCAGAACCTATAATCAGCCTTCTGGTGGTGGCAGCTTTGGTGTGGAAGTTTCATTGGATGGCAATAGCTGGACATTTCTGGATGAGATAGATATGAGTACTCTTTCACTTGAATATGAGCAGAGGACACTATCGCTGTCAGAATACTCTGGTTCGAATATCTATATTGCTTTCCGCATGTATGATAATACTAATTATTACTGCGCAGGAATACTTCTGGATGATATTGAGATTACCGGAAACCCCGTGGTACTTGATGAATGGCTTACTCTGGATGGAGAGGACAGCGTTGCCGGAATTATTGAACCTGGAAACAGCTCAGATATTTTAGTTGGTTTCGATGCCATGGAAATACCAGAAGGCTATTATATGTCGGAAATCATAATTGACAGTAATGATCCTTTGATGCAGCAGCAGTGGATAATGGCAGAAATGATTGTCGGTTATCCGCATATCAACGCATATCCAGATTCACTTGATTTCTGGGATACTGCTGTGGGAGAAGAAACCTGGCAGAGCTTCAGTATTGAAAACATGGGTGATTTGAGCTTAACAGGAGAAATGAGTGTCCCGGAAGGGTTCACCGTACTGGAAGATACATTGAACTGGGTAAGGGAAGATTTGCCTGACCGAGCCCGTAATACAATATTTGAATTTTCCATAGAACCCTGGATGTATCAGAATTACTATCTCATATTTGCGCCTGATATTGCCCAGAATTATGATGGAGAACTTGTAATTACCCATAATGCCACCGAACCACAAATAGTAATTGGCTTAGGTGCTCAGGCTGTTGATGTCCCACAAGTAACTACCACAGAAGTAACTGAAATCACTAATTACTCCGCAATTGGTGGCGGTAATGTCTTGCATGATGGAGGTAATGAGGTATTCAGCCGTGGAGTGTGCTGGAATGAAAGTGGGATGCCTTCCATAGATATTGATATGTTCACTTTGAATGGAACAGGAACTGGAGAATTTACCAGTGAAATGATTCCTTTGCAACCCGGAAGAACACATTACGTGAGAGCTTTTGCTGAAAACTACTATGGGATCAGTTACGGTAATGAAATAAGCTTCATGACCACAGGTCCACTGATAACTCTTTCTACAGACAATCTACCTGATTTCGGTGAAGTGGGTTTATATGCCTATTCCGAAGTGCAATCCTACACGTTATCTGCCACTTCTCTGGAAAGTGACCTGATGATCTTTGCCCCTATTGGTTTCCAGATTGCCGTCGATGACCAGCGGGAACTGGAATTTATGGATACTATCAATATTGAACCCAGTGATGGCAATATTCCCGAAACAACAATATATGTTTGCTTCTACCCGGAATTTCTGGGAGAATTTTCTGAATCTATCGTGCACTACAGCATGAGCGCTGCAGAAAAACTGGTAGCTGTTCAAGGTACTGGTGTGGAACCGGTAGAGCTGAATATTTCAGTAGCTGCCCTGGCAGATTTTGGGCAATTGGAAGCTGGAGAAAATTCAGCAGAAACCAGCTACACTGTTTCCGGTTTCAATCTGGTTAGTGATGTAGTCATCACAGCTCCTGAAGGATTTGAGATCTCCACTTCTTCCTCAACCAGATTCACCAGACGCGACCGGGAATTCACCTCCCAGTTAGTATTATCGCCTGCTGACGGTATTCTTGATGAAACAGAAATATTTGTCAGATTCCACCCCACTGAGCCTGGTTATTATGAGAACAGCATAACCCATGAAACAGATTTTGCCCAAACAGCTGAAGTATCTGTGATGGGAACCTGTATAAGTTTACCAGAAGTGATCACCTTGTTTGTCGATGAAATCAGCTATAACACTGCTTCCTCAGTAGGAGAAGTAATATCTGACGGTAATCTGGCTATTGAAGCCCGTGGTTTCTGCTGGAGCGAAGAAACAGCTCCTGATCTAAGTGATAACTCAATTGAATCAGGTAGTGGCACAGGATTTTATACTGCCAGCTTCGCAGATCTGGAAGAGGGCACAACCTATTATCTAAGGTCTTATGCAACTAATTCTCTGGGTACTGCCTTCGGCAATGAGATCAGCTTTTCAACTCTGGCGGTTCCTGAGATCAATCTGCCGGAAAGCTTCAGCTTTGCTGAAGATAGTTCGCTGGAAGTTGATTTTGAACCATATCTCAGTGATGAAGATTTTGATCCACTTTATCTTTCAGTGAATGGCACAGTAAATATCAGTGTAACGATAAGCGGATTAATGGTTACTTTTACCGCTTTAGAAAACTGGAATGGCATCGAAATACTTACATTTATTGTAAGCGATAATGTTACCAGAGCAATAGCTGTGGATGATGTGGAAATTATCGTAACTTCTGTCAATGATGCTCCTGCAGCTGATGCAGGTGGACTTTACAACGGTACTGCAGATGTTTCTGGAACATGTGAGATAATGCTCAACGGAACCGGATCTTATGATATTGATGGTGATATCACAGATTGGCAATGGAGCTGGAGTAGTGATGAGGCTACCGGTTCTGAACCTCTGGCAGTATTCCCCATCGGAAACACAGAAGTTGTACTGACAGTTACAGACAATGAAGGGCTTACAGATACAGATACAACCCAGGTTATAGTAACCGGTTATGAAAACATCCCTCCTGTTGCAATAGAAGATTCCTATTATCTCATGGAAGACGAGAGTATTTCAGAAAACGTTATGCAAAACGATTATGACATTGATGAATATCCTCAATCATTAACTGCTGAATTGTTAGAAGGAATAGAGCATGGAACTCTGGAATTATTACCCAATGGTGATTTCAATTACCAGCCAGACACAAACTGGAATGGCTGGGAAGCATTCAGCTACCGTATTTTTGATGGTGCTGCATATAGTGAGTCTGTAAATGTTGATCTGTTTGTAAGCCCTGTTAATGATCCTCCTGTGATTGATTTGCCGGAGAGTTTCACAATTTTGGAAGATGGCTTCCTGGAAGTGGATTTCAGCTTGTACATTGATGATGTGGACGGAGATGCAATTCTTCTCACATTCCCAGAACCTGATAATTTCTCTGCCATTCAGGAAGGTTTATTTATCTACTTTGAACCCGATGAAAACTGGCATGGTTCAGAAACTATCACTTTCACAGTTGATGACGGGCAAAGCAGAGCATCAGCTTCTGATGAAATGACTATCATTGTGACTTCTGTGAATGATGACCCCATAGCAGATGCTGGAGGTCCTTATGAAGGTATTATGTATATTCCTGACACTTGTGAAATTACTCTTGATGGTTCAGGCTCCTATGATCCTGATGATGATATTGTTCAGTGGCTCTGGAGCTGGGAAAGCAATGAGATTAGTGGCGAAATAGTAATTGGTGAATTTTACCAGGGATTTACAGAAGTTACGCTTACTGTAACTGATAGTGAAGGTGCAAACCATTATGATCTGGCAGAAGTATTTATTATTGAATACCAGAATATTGCTCCTGTAGCAATTGCAGATGAATATTACCTTTGGGAAGATGGTGAAGTTACTGATAATGTGATGATCAATGATTATGACTTTGATGAGCTGCCTTTGCCATTGATCGCAGAACTGGTTGATACTGTATCTCATGGAACTCTGGAATTTATGGAAACCGGTGATTTCACCTATCAGCCAGACCCAGATTATGATGAATGGGACACCTTTAGTTACCGGATTTTTGATGGTGTAGATTATAGCGAAACTGTTAATGCAGATTTCTTTATTAGTTCGGTAAATGATGCTCCGACAATTGATCTGCCGGAAAGTTTCACCCTAGATGAAGATGGATATCTGGAAGTAGATTTTACGCAGTATGCGAGTGATATTGATGGTGATATCTTGATCCTCACCTTCTCCGAGCCAGTAAATATTGAAATTGTAGATTATGACTTATTGGTTAATTTCTT
>JAVCDJ010000224.1 GCA_030765845.1 Candidatus Stygibacter australis | reverse complement strand
CAATTCCCCCCGTAACTGCGATACTAAATTTGTTTTGTTTCATCTTTCAGGATTTGAGCAAGTTCATCAAGGCTCAGGTTAGATATCAGATGTCCCCGTTTTGCCAGGGAGATTTTACCCGTTTCTTCTGAAGTTATTATCACTACGGAATCAGTGATCTCAGAAATCCCGATTGCTGCCAGATGACGGGTACCTTGTTCCCGCGTATATTCCAGGTTCTCTGAAAGAGGCAGAACCACTTTACAGGCAAATATACGGTTATTTCTGATAACCACTGCTCCATCATGCAGGAGACTGCGATTATCAAATATTGTTAATATTAGTTTCACAGAAATGGCTGAATCAATTACTTCACCAGATTCCTGGTATTTATCCAGACGGTTATTACCTTCTATCACGATCAGTGAGCCCTTTGATCTGAATGACAGGATTGAGATGGCATTTAAGATCTTGGGATAGATCGAGCCCTGCTTGCGCTGAAATAATTCCATGATATTATAGCGTTGATTAAATTTTGCCAGCACAACCCTGATCTCTGGTTGAAAAAGAATTATGAAGACCAGGAACCAGTAGTTTTTTATCTGATTAAGCACATAGGTCATCATTCTAAGATCTAAAAGGATTGTCAGAAAATAACTCAATAGCAGCAGCAGGAGAACACCAAATAACTGTAATCCGCCATTCCGCTTAAAGAACTGCATCCCCAAAAATAGCAGTAATGCTATCAGGGATATATCTATCACATCATTCAGTCCAGGGGTCATAAAGTGCATTTTACTTCCTTCACTGCCTGCATAACCTGCAGTAATCTTTTGCTTTGTTTCACGTCATGCACTCTGATAATATGCACACCCGCATTATGTCCCAGTGCCGTGCCTGCCAGAGTCCCTTCTTCCCGCTCATCTGCTTTGCTTTCATAGATCCGGTTGATAAAGCTCTTTCGCGAAGCTCCCAATACCACCGGACAATTAAGGCAGTGAAATTCTGCCAGTCTTTGCAATATCAGTAGATTATCAGATTGTCTCTTGCCAAACCCGATTCCGGGATCTATCATTATTCTTTCCGGGCTTATACCATTACTCACTGCGTAATTTATCCGTTCCTGCAGAAATTCCAGTATCTCACGGATGGTGTCCTCATATTCAGGTTTTTGCTGCATGGTGCGTGGAGTTCCCAGCATGTGCATCAAAATAACTCCTGCTTCCGGATATTCCATTAAGACTTTTATCATCTCAGGATCAAACCTTAAGGCAGAAATATCATTGATCATATCCGCTCCGGCTTTCATTGCTCCCCTGGCAACTTCTGCCTTAGTTGTATCTATGGAAATAAGAATATCACTTTCCTGCCTGATTTCCCTGATCACATCTATCACTCTTTCCTTCTCTTCTCTGGCACTCACTTCCGCTGCTCCGGGGCGCGTGGATTCTCCCCCAATATCTATTATTGCAGCTCCTTCATCTATCATTATCAGTGCCTGCTTCACAGCAGCATCCTTTGCCAGAAACTTCTCACCATCAGAAAAACTGTCAGGAGTAATATTTAATACCCCCATGATCTGAGTCTGGGAAAGGTCTATTGTTTTACCGTTATATTCACGTTTCCCAATATCTTTTCCCTGAAAGTTCTTCAGCAGACGCAGGATATCTTTGCGGATGGCCGGCAGCTTGAAATACTGCTGCCAGACAAGCTTTTCTGCCAGTCGTATTAATTTCTGCTCATTACCCATCAGGATCACTTCGCTCAAGGGCACAGTGCCATTCACCACACCCCGGGCTACTGCTGCATCTCCGCCCAGTGAAAGCATCTCCTGCTTCAGGATGTTTGCTGCTGCCAGTGGTACATTCTCAAGTTTAAGGCACAACCCGTTCATCTTTGCATACATGGATTCAATACCCCCGGAGGAGACGTTGATCTTTTTCAGTTCTGCCTGAGCCTGCTCGCTATTTATGATATGTAATATTCTATTCATTCCCTGTCCCTGTTATTTCAGTTTATAGCTGAAGGTGATAACGCCGGTTTGGATAAATTCTCCACTGATCGGATTAAACCGCCACTGCCTGAGTGCTTCCAGGCTAACCTGATCAAGTTGAGCGCCACCTTTTTTGAGGATCACAATATTTTCGCCCACTTTACCATCCGGAGTCACTTCAAAACGTAGCTCCACTTCACTATTCTGCTGCAGACCTTCCGGATATTCAGGGATTACTTTATTCAGAATGGTGCGGTTAATAACCTCTCCGCTCAAAGTATATCCTCCGCTGTCACTATCTTCTGCCGCAATTCGCTCTCTGAGACCTGCCAGAAAATCCTTATCCGCTTTCACACTCGCCGTTTCCGCTTCCTGTTGTGGTTTAGCGTCAGATAATGCAGGGGTGTCCAATCCGCTTTTTACCATCTCAGGAGTGTTCCCGGCAATATCAGATTCCTTAAGATCGCTCCAGGCTATCTGGTCATGCACAGGTTCCAGTATCTCCTGCTCAGATTGACTTACAGACTTCGGTAAATTTATATTATCCGGTGCTGAACTGGTGAGTGCTCCCTGGACAGGATTAGCCACCGGATTTTTCAAACCTTCAGGCTTTTGCGTATTAGACCCCGTTTCACTCGGTCTATCCACTCCATAATTAACTATCTCTATCAGCTTCTGCACTGGTGTTATGTCCAGTTCAAACTTCATGCTCAGCAAAACAAGGGCTACAATAATATGCATTCCCACTGACACAACCACTGCCAATCTCTCTACATATCCTTCTTGCATAATATCCTTCTTTTTTTTATCAACGAAATACACTAAAAACACTAAAATTCACTTTTTCTGTCAAATTCCCACCTAATTCCTTTCGCGTTTTACGTGTTTTCGTTGATAACTAATTTTCTTGGCAGATTTATTAATCGCTTACTTGTGGCTTTAGGATAGCTTCCAAAGTTAATCAATATTCCCAATTTCATGTTGCTTGCTCTCAGATAGTTAATAACCTGTGACTCGTGTTCTGGTGCAAGCTTATCCAATGCCTTGATTTCTAATATTATCTTATTATAACATATAAAGTCTGGCTTATAAATTTGTTTTAACTGTGTACCTTTATACTCCAGTGTTATTATTTGTTGTGCAATAAAAGGAATCTTCTGCCTGATAAATTCTAATTCAAGACATTCCTGATAAACTCCTTCCAAAAATCCCGCACCGAATTCACGATAAACCTCAAATGCAGCCCCCATTATCACGTAATACTCTTCAGGATATAAAAGGTCTTTTTTTATCAAACTTCCCCCTAATTCCTTGCAATGAAATTAATTTTATATAACTTCATTCGTGTTTTTCGCACCTTTCGTTGATAACTCATTTTTCTTCTTCCAGATGCTATTCAGAAGATAAAAGTTTTTTTTTATCAAAACCCCTCCTAATTCCTAGCAATGAAATTAATTTTGTATAACTTCATTCGTGTTTTTCGCACCTTTCGTTGATAACTCATTTTTCTCTTTCCAGTTCTGTAGCAATAAAGAAGCGATTCGTACCTGTCATCTGCACCAGGTCAAGCAATCTGATGATCTTCTTCAAGGTCACGTCTTCGTCTGAACGGATCACCACCACCTGCTCCGGATCTGCCACCAGCAATTCAGTAAGATGCGAAGTTACATTTTCCCAGGCTACAAAATCATCAGCAATAAACACTTCATCATTTTTAGTTAGCGTCACGCTCAGATTCTTGTTAAATTCGTTCTGTTTACTGCTTGAGCGGGGCAGATTAACTTTTATGCCCGAATGGGTCACAAAATTGGTGGATATCAGCAGAAATATCAAGAGCAGAAAGATCACATCCGTAAAAGAGATCAAAGCTACGGAAGATAGTCTTTTTCTCTTCAATTTAATTCTCATGGCGCAATCTCCTGATATTGATCATCAGTTTGCCTAAACCTTCTTCCAGGTCGGCAGCTATCTGTTCCGTTATCCCGATCAGATAGTTATAAAATAATATGCACACTATTCCCACGATCAAACCGCCAATTGTAGTAAGAAGTGCTTCCCAGATACCATTAGCCAGCATACCAATATCCACTCCGCCGCCGGTCTGATCGATTTTCATAAATACCTTCACCATTCCGGTCACTGTACCCAGAAATCCTATTAATGGTGCAACTGCAGCAAATGAGGAAAGGGTTCCCAGGTTCTTCTGGATGCGAATCCCCTGCTTGCCGGCTTCTATCTCCATAATAGTTTCCAGCTCATGCAAAGGTGCTTTAAAGTTATCAATTGTCTCGATCAATAAACCGGATATTGGCACGTCGGCATTAGCCTCACAGATCTGGATAGCACGTTCCGGCATTTCTTCTGCCAGGGTAGCCAGGGCTTCTTCCATCAGTTTACGGTTACTGCCGCTTAATTTCTTCAGGTTTATCAGTCTTTCAATTATAATAGCTATTGCGGCAATAGATATCACCAGCAATATTATCATCAAAAATCCACCCTTGGATACTATCATCAGGATATTAGTTTCAGTTCCGGTCATCTTTCCTTCCTTTATCGTTATTAATTTTATTTCCCATATCTTAAAACGAATAACCCTATTTCAGGTTACCATCATTTCAATAACTTTCTTCCCCCAGATTATCAACTCCTGTCAATCAAAATCTATAATTAAATTAAAATAATTAAATCGTGAGACGGAAGAGGGGAGAAGGGAGACGAGGGAAAAAAGAGGATGCGAAGATGAGAGAATGTAAAGGTGTGATTAAATGTAATGTAAGAGAAGAATTTTCACCACAGAGCGCACAGAGTTCACAGAGAATTTTACCCTGATCAGTGAGATGTGAGAAGTCTGAGTACCCAGCTCATCCCTGAGCTGATTACATTATATTTAATCACACCTCCGCATCTTCGCACCCTCATTTTTTTCTAATTTTCACCTTTCACGTAAAACGCCAATTTGACAATTATTAAGATTAAATACTCTCACCAATCCCTTCCCTAAAAAACCATCAACAACCAGGATCAAAACAAGCTACTTAAAATCAACTGGCAACCAGTAGGCAGCCTATTGGTGACCCCCGAGAGACCCTTAAGGGAGGTAAAGTTGAACGGCATGACATTATTGTGTTATGTTGATCAGGTTTACCTCCCCTAAAGGTCTCCTAAAGGTTGCCAGAAGGCTGCCAGAATAGTGCCTGGATAGTGGGAATTTTAGCTTGCGAATGGCTTGTCGATCCGGAGCAAAGCATAGGCTGAGGGATGGTGAATAGTTAAAATAGTTGCCGGGGCTGTTCATCAGATATTCATCTGGTGTTAATAAAAGGGTAACTGCTTATAAATGAAGAAAATAGGAGTTTTGCCTGCTCTTAAGTCAATCTGATGAGTACATCATCTTAACTCAATAGCTTTTATGGGGTTTAGAGAAATGAATATGCCGGAAAAAATATGACAAATTATGACAAACTATGACAATGTATGATATTGTATGACAGTATGATAAATATACCATAAATAGTTTGACAGAATAGTGATATGTGACGAGTATTGGAATTATGAAAAGTAATACAAATGGAAATGCAGATTATTTTATTGAAAATACCTGTCAGATACATGGCAGATATGGCGACAAGGTTTACCGCCGGAAGCGGAATGGGGAGCCGTGGGTTTATGAATATCAATATATTCCCAAATATCCGGCAACCACT
>JAVCDJ010000223.1 GCA_030765845.1 Candidatus Stygibacter australis | reverse complement strand
TAGCTCAAGTCTACTTAATCGATTTTCGCTCTCTCTCATTATGCCTCCTCAGGGCTTTATTTATAATATAATCCAACCCGAGGGGACATATGTCACTATTTCATCAAAATCATTTTTCTCGTTTTCTCATAATTTTCTGTTTTCAATTTATAGAAATAAATTCCTGAACTGACTCGATTGCCTTTGGAGTCTTTGCCATCCCACACAATTGAAGATTGATTATTGAATATTGAATATTGTTTAATTTTCTGTCCTTTGATATTGAAAATTTCAATCTCTGCGTGCTCTGCGGTGAGATTAAAAGAAATTGTTGTAGTAGGATTGAAAGGATTTGGGAAGCAGGATAGCAGCATCGCTTCTTGAATTTCTTCTTCACTAACATCTGTTCCATAGATCATCACCGAAATCGGATCCGAAGCCCCTGATTCTCCGGTATCATATACTGCTGTAACGAAATAATTGTATTGTCCATTAATCATATTGAGATCAAAATACTCTTCTTCTAAAACACTCTGAATAATAATGCCGTTGCGATAAACATTGTAAGCCAAAAGAATACCTGTGGTATAATTTGGTTCTTCCCAGATTAGATGCACATTATTACCGTTAAATACAGATGCTTCCAGGTTTTGTGGCTCTGGTGGCAGATCAGGGTCAGGTTGCAGCTCACAGAGCACATAAGTCGTATCGTTTTCCAATACCATAATATCATCTTGTGTGTAAGATAGGTAGCCCAGAGCGGTCACTGAGATCGTTTGATTTCCGGTGGGAATATCCGTTAATAGAAAGTATCCGTCTTCATCCGAGATGGTATTGCCAAAAGCAGACATCACCTGAGCAAATGCAATGGAATCGTTATTGGTGGCATCGACAATATTACCCTCAATAGCACCGAACACAGCTTCCACGCCAGAGATGAAGAGATCATCAATATTCCAGCCGCTGTACTGCCAGGAGCCGTCGGTAGATCCTATCGAAAACCGGATTCGCACATTACTTTGCAGATCGGCAATTGATGATAAATTATATGTGACCTGATTCCAGGAATTGTTTGTGATCACGGAAGTATTTGTCCAGATTTCCAGCCAGGTTGTTCCATCATCATTGCTCACGTCGATGTAGGCATGATCATAAGCCGGTTGTTCCACATTCAACCATCTCATAAAGGAGAGCTGCACATCCAGGAAACTGCTGCAATCGATGGTGGGGGAGATGGCAGAGTATTCACGATTTCCCAGGTTGTTTTCATAATCACCAGGGAAGTTGCCGTTGCCGTAAAGATCTACACCAAGAACCTTGATACCTTCGTAGGCTACGAAAGGATCCGGATTGCCATATTCTCCGCCCAGACCTTGGGGTGCTCCAATCTCGAATTCTCCGCTCATCAACCAGCCGGAGTTTTCCTCAAAATCATCTGACCAGATTGTTTCGCTCCACAATGAACTCAGGAGCAGAAATATAAAGGCAACTGTTATGAAAAATTTTCTTATCATGCTATCTCCTATCAATTACTTTATTAAGGATTCTGCAAAATTCAATTTCTAACTCACCCTCGGTCCCTCTCTCCAAAAAGAGGGATGACTTCATTTTCCCCTTCTCTTTGCAAGAGAAGGGGTTAGGGGATGAGTTGAATAATTGGATTTTCTGATTTTTTCTCATTATTTTCAAAAACACCTAATTTTACAGAACCCTCTCACTTTATTTCAATAACAACATTTTCTTGATCAGGGGTTTTCCCGTATTCATTTCCAACTTATAGAAATAAACTCCGGAAGCAACTCGCTTACCATTGGAATCTCTCCCATCCCAGATTACTGAGTGTTTTCCTGCTGGGAGTGTTTCCTGAATAAGTGTCTTCACTTTTTGACCTTTGATGTTATAAATACAAAGGCTTACTTTTTCTACAGAGGGTAGAACATAACGGATAGTGGTTTGCGGATTGAAGGGATTGGGATAGTTATGAAGTGAATATGAACTTTTTACAACTGTATCCTCCGATCCTGATAATAACTGATCGGTGATCACTACGGAAAAATTTAGCAGAAAATCGGAGGAGATATACTCCACAGGTTCGTTGCCGGATAGATCAAGGACACAATCAGGCATGATCAGATAGATATCATGATCAACCGGCAGATCCAGAGGGTGCGTCTGGAAATATATGGGATCCAGATCGACCAATTGCAGTTCAGCATTCCAGGTGTAAGTTTGTTCATCTGCTGAGGACAAAGGTTTGTAAATAGAGCGATGCATTTTTTCCGTAGTACCATAAATATCCATAGGCAAGCTGAAAGTAAGAGCATTTTCAAAGGGTTTGACGAGCGGTTTTAAAATATCATAGTTAGGATCATACAACGAATCTGCTGAAGCACATGTGCCCACTATAATAGCAGAAGGAAAGTAATCATTCTGTTTGGCGTCGATCGTTACCTGCCAGTCCAGGTCGAAGTTTGGAACATATTCAATTTGGAAATAGGGAATAAATTTCACGGTTACATTTTCTTCGTAACAATAAAGATAATAAGCCTTGGCTGGATATAATTCAAAGGCAGGTTCAAAGAATTCTTCGTATTCGAACACAACCGGTTCTATCAGCCTGTTCTCTACCGCCTGGTAATATTCATAATCTGTATTGTTAATTGTAAATATAAGTTGGTCCAGAGTATAATTGGCGCGATGGGGATTGGGAAGGAGATTCCAGCCGGCGTTCAACCCTGTACTGCAGGCAACTCTTTGCATGGTTGCATTAGTCAGCACGAAATAATTGTCAGCAGGAGCATTGAGCCAGTAGGGATGCAGGAATTCCGGCTCATCTACTATGATGAATTCCTCTTCCTGGAATTCGTAGAATAGGCAGCCTTCGCCAAAGATTTCTGCTGTAGTATATTGGTTGCTGGCGAAATTCTTGGTCATCAGATGCCAGCCCTGATAGGTCTGCACGATATTCTGGGGTGAGATGATACCAAATCTGAAGGGAGCATAATAGTGCAGGGTATCAGCCTCATCCATCACCAGGTCGATTTTACAGGTCAAGTTCTCAAACAGCAATTGAGGTACGGTCCAATATGTTTCCGTGGTGTAAGGTGACATTTCCATTTCTATGGGAATGGCTATCTCGTCATTAGCAGCATAAACATTAACGTGATCGACCGTAACCTGCAAATCCAATGACCAGTCGAAATGTACTACTTCGTTCGGAAATAATAGTTGATTGGAAAAAGCTGTAAATGTAACATCTGGCACGAGATTTCCCCAATACAGTGTGAAAGAGTAGAAATCATCGGTGGTTGGAGTGAACGTGTAAACGGAAGTAGCCAGGTCGGTATAAGTTCCATTTTGATATAGATAAAATCGTTCTGCACCTCGCTCTAGGTTGGCAATTCCTATCTCCACCGGCATTCCAATCAGGTTAGTTTTGATGCGGTAAACCCAACTTTTGTAACTTTGCTCAGGATCGTAAACAGAATAGATTTCCTGCTCCAGATGATTGGGAACATTGTTCCAATAATATTCGTAAAATTCACTGAAGAAATATTCACCGACTGTGGTCGTATCAGCCGGTAGATCGAAATTTACATCATATCCGTTTGAAGCAAATTCATTATAACCAAAATAGCAGGTATCTCCCGTGGATAAAGTATTCAGATAAGCATACAGTTCATAAATCTTCCTGGAAATTGCCTGTGGTTCATCACCAAAGAAATATTCGATCCCATCATCTTCATAACTGATCCTATATGTGTAAATGACGCTGTTTTCCACTTCTGTATCATCAAGGAAATAGGGGACATTATTACCAGCTTGTCCGGTTAGATCAGGATTTACCAGCCAGGTATTGATCATATAATAGGTGCTGCTCTCAGTTTTACGGTAAATATTGAATCCGTCAAAAGGATCATTGCTGGATGCTTCCCACTCCAGCAGTATATGTTCATCTCGACCATAACAGATAAAATTATCTACTGAAGCCGGACCCGCAGTGCCGAACACTTCATTGGATAAAGCAGAATAGTTACCATTCTTATCTCTAATGCGAATGGCAAAATAGAATTGATCTCCGGGCTGCAGATTGTTAAGTTTGCAGGTGTTCTGAGCCAGGCAGGCAAGTCTTTGATAATTTGCTCTATCCCTGATAACATAGTTGCCATTGGCAATAGGTTCGGATGAATAAAGGATTTCGTAAGATTCCATATCAAAACAATCTCCCGGTGTCCATTGAATCTCGATGTGATCTGCGCACTCGGCGATAACCTGTAAATTGCCGGGAGCAACCGGGACCTCATTATCGTTCATTTGGTAAAGGATGGGAAGAACCTGCCTGAGTGCTTCTATCCAGGGTGAATAGTAAGCGAGAGCTTTTTCAAACCTGCTGTCCATCTCCCAGCATTGGGAGACAGGATTCCAACCGTGGAACCAATGATAGTTAGAGACTGTTTGCGGATAAACATTGGGCAGTTCATCCATTTCTATATGAAAGAATCTTTCAAAAACGTCATAATGTTGCAGACCGGAATGCGTATAAACCATTTGTCTGTTAGTACCATATCCCCAAAGATCGATATTTGTATTTACAGCAAAAGTCGTATCGTCATCAGAATAGGTAAAATCGTATTTATCGCAATGGAATCCATAGTAATCATTTAGATAGACAGGAGGATGAATGCCCACCATGTTAGCAGGCAGAATAACAGTTTGTCCGATATTGACGATATCATTTCCGGCAGAGGAGTGATCTCTGATGGGAAGATCGGGTGAACTGACCTGATAGCCCCCGGAAATCTGTACATTAGGATAGCCCCAGTGACGTTCTCCCCAGTCGTAGCTGTGGATCTGCAGGCTGAATTCATGGGTCTCAAATTCAGTTCGGATAAGATCGCAGAACCTTTGATATATTATATTGAAAATATGATCTTCTTCCCTGGATGGATCACAGGTTGATTTACTGTTATTATAATTACCGATATTTGTCCAGGTCACTTCTCTGCCGCAACCTGAGATCAAGAGGAATTTTGACTCGTGTTCTATAAAGGCTTTATGAGCCAGAGGAACCGTAAAATAATCATCATTGGGATGGGGAGCGGTAGTGATATGCGGATAATTTCCCTGCGGATAATGGATATACAATCCCCAACCCAGGTCAAAGGCACCGAATTCGTCATCTCCCGGATCTTCCGTTCCATTATTATCATAAAAAGTCATATTGGGAATTTCACGCAATATATGGAAAGTGCGGTCTGAATCCGTATCATTAAAGACAACCACCTGGTAAGGATAGGAATAGACATCGATAATGTACTGAGCCAGATCCAGGTTGCCCAGCAGGAATTCATGAGTAATGTATGCCCATAATAAAAGGTCATCTGCATCAGGAATAATGTAATTGCCAAAACCGTTTGTCTGCACATCCCAGGGTGCATAAAGATTATATCCAGGATCAGCAATGCCTTCCGAGATATGGCTCATCCAGTTATCATATGCACAACCAGTTGCAGATCCATATAAAAAATTCTGCAGAGATTCTGTTTCTTCGATTACAGAGAAAAGAGCATTGGCACAAAGAAGTAAAATAAATAAAAGTTTAATTTTTTTCATGCTTACTTTGTTTGTTTTTTTTTAATTCCTGTCAAACCTTTTTGGTCAATAGCTAAAAAAACAGCTGATTAACTCCCCAATTGTTATGCAGCATAATTGGTTTTCAAGATGTATTTGCCATCAACAAGTTCATAATCATTCTCAAGACATTTATCACAAATTTGTTGATTATCTTCCCTTTTGTTTCTTTTTAGAATTTTATTTCTTATATGTTTCCAGGTATTGAAAATCCTTCAGGCTCAGGTCATGGTAATAACCACGGTATTCCTCGGGTAAAAGTTCGGCAAGGTGATACATAACCTGATCGATAATTTCCTGGCGTTTCTTTTGATTAAGCTTGAGACCAGCTTTGATGCGGAGCGGTTTTCCAACCTTG
>JAVCDJ010000222.1 GCA_030765845.1 Candidatus Stygibacter australis | reverse complement strand
CTTAAGCTTGCGAAGGCTATTAGTTGCTCAATTTCTCATTACATTTCTTTCTCACTTCTCACTTGTTTTCCTGTTCACTAATTACTATTTAACCACCGTCACCTTACTCTGAGCTATATAATTGTCACCAGCCTTCACCCGTACAAAATATACCCCGCTACTCACAATTTCACCAGCATCATCACACAAATCCCAGGCAGCCTGGGCAATTTTTAATTGTGAATTTTGAATTTTCAATGTGCGAATGCGCTGCCCTTTAATATTAAATATTTCTATATTCAAACCATCTGAACTTTCTCCCATCCACAATATCTTAACTTTACTATCTCGCATATTAAATGAAATCGGATTAGGATATATAATAATATTCTCTTCAAGCTCTGCTATCTCATTTTCATCATTGGAATCTGGATATTGCCATTCATAGGGTCCCATATCTATCATGTTTCCCGAAATTCTAGGATTGCCTGCCAGATCATATTCCGGCATCTCTAATCCTTCGGGCAGATTCAATGTTCCTGCATCTATGCAGGGAGAGCCCTCCAGAAGTGAATACCGATTTGGTTCACTCATGTCAAACATGGGATCACAATCCAGATTACCGTCCAGCCAGTTAAGGATTCCCAAACCATAGATAACTCCATTTTCACCATCCTGTATCAGGGAATGACTTACCGTTACTTCGGGAATCATCATACTATAATAATTTAAAAGAATAGCTTCATTATCCACATTATAAATGATACTGTTGACCATATTAAGCCTGGAATCCAATACTTCAAGGCAAGGATCTCTATCATTATCAACTCTGGAATTTGATACTAAGCAGTTTACCATATTAACATCTGAAAATAAGGAAAAACAACAACCATGACCTACTGTCATAGGATAAGTACAATTATCAGTATAAATATCTACGAATTTGCAGTTAATTAAGTCAAAACGAGCATATTCCAACGGTGAATCAGACATGGTCGATATTGCTTTTACTCCATCACAGGGATAGGCAAGATCATACCACTGGTAAACTCCACTGATCAAGATGTTTTCTAACAACATATATTGATCGGAATAATGTGATAATGTCAATATCATACCCGTTACATTATCCCTGAAGGTTAGGTTCTTTAATTCTGCCTGACATCCCCGTATGTCGGCAATTGTATCAACCCAGTTGATATTACTTACTGTTATATGATCTAAAGTAATTCCATCTACATCAAGGAATTTAATATTACTGTACATATTACCTTCCTGGAGAGTCATGTTTCTAACAGTAGCATTTTCAATTCCTTCATTACTTCTCAAATGTCCCGTTTTCCCTTCAGTGGATATAATAGTATTTTCTTCTGATTCACCTTCTATGATTAAATTACTTTTTAATTGCCATGGCAGATATTCACCATTTGCTGATTTACCATAATAACCATCTGATAAATGAATTGTATGAGTTTCTGAGTTTTCACTCTTATATAATGCCAAGGCATAGCAGACTGATCTTAATGGATCATCTACTGATAAACCACTGTTATTATTACTTCCTATAGGTGAAACAAAAATATCCTCAGATTCATGTTCTATTACATAATTGTCACATATTAAATTGATATATTGTGGATCTTCTACATAAGGGTCATAAAAACTTTTCACAAAATAACTATCATACTCATTAACTGTAAAAGTATCAAGATGTATATTTAAAGTATCACCTTCTTCACAAAGATAAAAAATATCATTGATCTTTCCTCCATAATTCAAGTAAATATCATTTAAATTTACTTCACTGAAATAACATTCGCTGTTTTCAATTAATAATCCACCGATTTCAAAATAACCAGTATTTCCCGTTATTATTGTATTGGACATGTTCATAGTACCCACACCAATATAAACTCCTCCTCCCCAGGCTGCACAGTTATCAGTAATAAAGCAGCCATCAATTGTAATATTAATTCCACACGCATATATCCCAGCACCTGAAGGATATTCATCTCCCAGAAAGGTCCTTGCAAATCCATTCTGGATCGTAAATCCGGCAAAAAAGACTTCAAAATTTTCATTATTGTACTTTTCAGTAAAAACTACGCAATTCTCGTCATTTCCATCAAGTATGGTATTACTAATATAAGATTCATCTCCAGTTATAGCATACATACTGAAAAGGTTAATATCATGATCAAGATAAATATTTTCATAGTAAATACCTGGATTGACAAGAATGGAATCTCCTGGTTCTGAGACTTCCATGGCTTCATTCACACTTGCGTAATCTCCACTGCCGTCTTGTGCTACTTCAATCAGCACTCCTGATAAAAACACAGGTAATAATAAAATCACTAAAATTATTCTCATTATATTCTCCATGAAAATACCTGCCCTGAAAAACCAGGGCAGGTACTTAAAAGCTTACTTCATCATCAACATTTTGTGGGATACTGATCCCTGATCACTATTTAATTGATAGAAATAAACTCCACTGCTAACTTTATTTCCTGTTTCGTTTCTGCCATCCCACACTATTGTGTGTTCCTTACCTGGTTCATGGTTATTCAGATCAAAGATTCTGATCTTTTGACCACGAATATTATATATATTCAATTCTGCATTTCGAGCATTTGATCCAAGATAGAAACTGATATTAGTTTCCGGATTAAAGGGATTAGGATAATTCTGATACAAATGAATACCTGGAATGGGACTATTAATTTCTGGGTATTCATCATCTAATGACAAAAGAATATATTTCTGACCTTGGAAATGTAATATGTCTTTTCTGAATTCTTCTATATTTTCATCATATATCCAGCAGGTTTCAATGCAATTTCGCATACATTCTCCTGATACATATTGCAGAGAAAGATCATCATTATCCCTCAAATTAGGATCTATATAAGCCAGGATCTGAACCGAAGAACTATCAACTACAGAAGCTCCAATACAGGTTGTTCCCTGGAAAACTCCAATTTCTTCTACACCCTGGGGAATATCAAGAACATCTATAGCCAGATAATCTGGTTGATCATCAAACGTAAAATATTCTGGTATTTCTTTTTCCATGCTCTTTGTTTCACCTCCACCTCCAGGTGGATCCCAGGTATATGTGGTTGTAATATCCAAAGTAACTATGTACATTTTTCCATATTCCAGATTTTTTCCGGTTGTACTGCTGGAAGGTGTGCCAAAACCTCCACTGGGGCGTTCATAATACCACCGCTCTGCCTTAATCGATTTCACATGACTCCAAAGATCATTAAAAGCATCCACAATATTTCTGGTTTCTGGTATCCAGTATCCCAGCCAATTTTCTACATCGGCTGTAAAACTGAACTGGTAGGTATTGCTCAACCTGTATCCTTCTAAAGGAATATAATAATCCTCTTCATCATCACGGTATAATTTATATCCAACCATTGAATAAAGGGCTGGATTAGAGTTCCATGAGCCTGAAGAGTAATAAGCATATATATATGCATTTTTAGCTGAAACCTGTAATGCAGGACCTGGACTATAGATGGGATACAGATCACTCATATCAAGTATATTGGTTACCGTGTCATATATATCGTTTACAGATGAACCTACTCTAGGAAAGCTTTCCCAGCTCCAGTGAACTCCCGCACAACATTTAACATCGGTTGATGTCTCTACACCACCAAGATCACATCTTGTGCCATCAGAATCATTGTACACTGAGCTGGGATGTCCAGAATCAATGCAAAAACTTGTTTCCATAAGGCAGTATCTCAAATCCCTTTCATCATTATATGTGCTCCAATAAGGATCATCTTCTGAGATATTTGAATAAGTAATTGTTCCACCATTAGCATTTATATCATCAATTCCTTCATGTAATAAAGTATAGTTAATATCAATTGAATTACTACTGTCATCCATATAGATATTTTCATAAACTGGTGGACTATCGATAGTATTCTCATACACAATACTATTTAGAAGTGTAATTGTACAGTCATCATCCAGATATAATCCTCCTCCATTGATCTCAGCATAATTATTAGCAATAGTGCAATTTTCAATCAAGGTTTCACTATCTGATATATAAATTCCACCTCCTTTGCCGATTACAGTTACATTATTCCCGAATATAAGCAAATTTCGAAAAACTCCATTTTCTCCTTCACAATATATTCCTCCACCAGAATGTACAGTTTCTCTCCCATTTCCTCCTCGGAGAGTAAATCCTTCAATTACAAAATCATCATCATAATTAGTTTGACTAATGATTGCAACAACACTACCATCATCTCCACTTCCATCTATTATGGTTTCTTTTACTCCTCCTACTCCACGTAAAGTAACAGCCTTATCTTCGATTTCTACGTTTTCTGTCCAAGTCCCCGCTGATACCTCTATTACATCTCCATCACTACTGGCTTCAACTGCATCCTGGATAGTTGAATAATCTCCGGGTACTTCTATTGTTGTGCTAAAAAGCACCAGTGGCAGTATCATAACTGCTAAAATAAGATTTAGCTTGCTCATTATATATCTCCTATTTAAGTTGTAATTAGTCATTTATTTGATTAGCTGCCTGTTCATTCTGTGTGCTCAGGCAGCACTTTATTTATGATATTTAATTCAATAATATAATCATTCAGTATTCAGGGTATTTTTATAATAGGATGGCTTCAAAATATTGAAGCCTATCATCAGCCGAATTTAAAACGATCTTCCAGATAGATCGACTGCAAACTCCCTGCTGTGTATAATCCGATCGCCGTATATATATATATATATACTCACTTAGCAAAATCATTAACCAGCACCTGAAAGCAATCATAATCAATATCTCCTCTAAGATATTTACGTATTCATTAACAAATTCAAATATGGAACATCAGCTTATTTGATGTCAAGTTAAATTTACACCATCCAGTGGTAGATGTACTACATAACGATTCAATCAGAATTACGTTGATAAATGTTCCAAAAATCTCAAAATATTTTGCTGTCCCAATAAAAGAAAAGCCAATTAGATGAGCACCATTTCCTACAAATAAATTGCATCTACAAAAAAAATATGAGCTTCCACTACATTTTTCCGTGTTGTCCGCTTGCCCTCCGTAGCTTTAGCAGCGTAAGCGAAGGAGGGTGGTTAAATAAAAAACATATTTTTAGCACCGAATAGCTTTCATGCATTACAGGTCATCAAGACAATTACAAACAAAACGAACTAAATCACCACCAGGATTTAGCTTATTATTTTTTATACTGTTGGTGTTAATTATTTGTAATAATATTATATCATTATCATGCATCTACCCTCGTATTTCCTCTTATCTCAATGTTTAATAAACTATCTGGGGGCAGACCCATGTGTCTGCCCCAGAGCCTGGCGAAATATCCCAGAAATTAATCTTATTGCTCCAGAAGATGTAGTGCTAATAATATAGTTGACAGTTAATCTTAATAATCATCATTTAGACC
>JAVCDJ010000221.1 GCA_030765845.1 Candidatus Stygibacter australis | reverse complement strand
ATCTGGCTTATTGGTAATGATATGAGTGAAATAGCTTTCTTTTAGAAATCCTGGCCACTGGTCTTTGAGCAGAGATGAGAAACTGATCTTAATGAAGTCCCCTGTGCTGTTACTATAGGCACGGTATAAGATAAAGTATTGCTCTATGCCAATTTTCTCCAGCAGGAATCTATTGTATAATCCAGAGACAGGATAAGTGAACGAAGCATCGTTTGCCCGGAAATATGAAGCGTCAAACAGTTCCTCCGGGGACATAAATCCTGCTTCACAGATAAAATCAGCAATATCAAGTAGCACATCAGGATTTTTGCCACCCCTTCCACCAAGAGCCACCGCAAAACCTTCCTGTAAAAAAGGATGCGTATAAAGCGGAACATCCTGCAAAGCAAAATTTATCATCAGATGACAGAGCTCATGAAAATGACAGGGATAGAGAGAAACAACTGCATCTTCTGCCAGAATCCCCATGCCACGGCAATTATATCCCGTAAGCCGGATAATCTCATCTCTATCTGCACAAAGATAATAGATGAGTTTATTCTCTTTAAGCAATTCCTGCCTGGCTGGTGAAACTTGTAATAATTCCAGCAGATATTCACAAAAATTATCCAGGATCTCTAATTGCTCTATTTTAAATACCTCATCATCACTCACACGGTATTCTATATAAGTACCGGTGTGCACCTGCCAATCCCTGGTCTGCAATTGAAAAGGACTTATCAGCATACTATCCTGCAGGGCAAAATGGACCGGACGAGTCAATCCAGGATGCCTGACGGTTATCAATTGCTGTCGCCCGGATCCTTCCACATTAATTTCCAGTTCTTCCGGAGCTTGGAGGATTTTCTGCCGTTCTGGCTCTGTGAAACCATAGCCGATCAATCCTTTAACGGTAAATTCCTGATACTGAATACCCAACCGATTGCAAAGTTCTGCATACTCCAGAGCAATCCTGCTGCTCAGCATTTCCGGTGATTTTATTGCCATCTGCACGATCTGATCGCTGTCTGCCCATAAGCTGATAATGATCACCAGCAATAATAATAAAACTTTTGATTTAGTCAATCAGCACCTCTCCTTTATCCTGCCTTTAAGGATGATCTTTAAATCAGTGTATTCTTTCAAAATGTCCAGAAGTTTTTCTTAATTTGGCTGGATGAATTGTATTTTAGCACGTAGTGCTTAATTATTTGTAGAAAAAAAACGGAAGAGGAAGTGTGGGGTGGGTATTTTGATATTTACTACAAATAAATATCCTCTACGAGGAAAAAATTAGCAGTTGCATAACTACTTATACAAATTATTTCTGATGAGTAAGTAAATATTAAACACTTCTCATTCAACATATTCTTCATTTTCCCTTACTCCCCAGATAATATCCTATACTTTTTATAAAGATTCTTTTTAAATACAGTTAATTGTTTTCCATTTCCGGAAATCTGAATTTTACTGTAATTCATGCCTTTTACATATTTATCTGATTTGACCTCTTCTTCCAACACAAGCTCACCTGTTAAATAGTTCACAACTTTGACTTTATCATAGAACCAGTATGCCAAAAATGGATATTCTTTACTGGCAATAGATGAATTGGATGCACATCTAACGTCAAGTTTTCTCATGATCTCAGCTTTTTCCAAATCAATGATATACCCAACTTGTCCTCTGCTAGTTGTTAAATTCATGATAACCATTTTTCCATCAGGAGAGTAACTATAATCAGTCATTCCTCCCTCAAACTGCATGATTTCCTGATCATTACGCAATATGTGTATCCGTTTATTACCATAATCAAAACTCTTTTTTCCAGTATATGATTCATATATGAGATATTCTTCGTTTTCAACCTCATTACTATGACATATTGGCAAACCACCATCAATACTTATATAATGAGAAACAGAATAATCATTATTAAAAAAGTATATTCTTGATTCTTTCGGAAATTTATCTATCTGCTCATCTGCTGTCATACCTTTACCAATGATTACAGCTTGTAATTGATCTTTAAAATACAGTGGCTTAACCAGAATTGATCCTTCAATTGTATCTCTTAATGATGGAATATCACATATTATACTGCCTTGATTATTAACAAATAACAAATGATCATTTTCCCGTTTTTCAAATAGTTGACATCCTGTAGAGCTCAATTCATTCCTTGCTAAATCATTTTTAATTATGGAATAACACATATCTCCATTCTTTGTTCTCAGAATATATTCCTTATGATCTTTCATAGTCATAAAGTATTCTCCATGGGGTGATATCGAAAATATATATTCATTATCTACTTGATATTTTTTTACATCATTTATTCCATTAAATGAAAATATCTCATCATGCATACCATCTTCTGAATGACTTTTTCCTAAGGAAAGTGTGCCACTATTATATTCATCCGGTTTTGTCATTTCTAACCCATAAAATCCTTCTTCAAATGCATATGATTCAACTAATTGATAATTATTCTCTTCTTTGTCAATCACGAAACGTGATTCCCTCATAAAAACAGTTCCACTTCTTCCCAGTAACATACTAAAAGAAAAAAACAACAGCAATAAAATTATTCCTCGTCTCATTTTTACCTCAACTTTTTATAATATCATTTTATTGTATTAATTCCCTAAGATACTCTGGAAGACAGTTTGCTGCCAGCCATTGTAAATAGGCAATTCTTGCTCTTTTGGATATATCTATGCCATCAAAATATTCCAGTAACTTACTTACCGCTTCCATCCCTCTAACGTCCCAATCCTCCATCATATGGACTGTATCCCAGTAGAAAATGAACAGCTCATCCAGTTCCTTTGGATAATCATCCGGTAATTCAGAATAAACAAGTTTCTTCGGTATTACTCGATCCATGTTTAATTCTTCACTAAATAGTGTTCCTGATAAAATGACTAATGTTATAATAATTAGAAAAATCCTCTTCATCATTTTGCTCCTTGAATTTTGTTTCTTCCAAATATACATATAAAATATTATATACTTGATTATTTTGTCCAGAAGTTTTTTATGATCTGGATGGATGGGTTGTCTTTTAGCACGTAGTGCTTATTTATTTGTAGTAAAAAATGAACCAATTCCCCTACCCTCTCTTCTTTTCCCGCAACGTCTGCGACGTTGGGGGAAAAGAAGGGGAATGGTGTCATTAAAGTTTCTACAAATAGATATCCTCTACGAGGGAAAAACTGGGAATCGAGATTATGGACATGATGGACAGAATGGACATTGTGGACGTAGAGGACAAAGAGAACTGAGAGGACAAAGAGGACAGGGTGGGGTTATAGAGCAGAGAAGAGCCAAAGATTCTGTTTAACAATGTTTACTGTGTTCACTTGGTTTACAGAATTTTGGGGATTATATCCATCAGCTATCACTTTATTATTGACAAAAAACAGGTGGCAAAGTTTATTTCAGAAATTAATAATGCAGGAGAATAAGTTATGAAGAAGATTTTAGTAACTGGCGGAGTAGGACAAATCGGATCTGAACTTGTGATGGAATTACGGCGTGTATATGGAGTAGAAAATGTGGTCTGCGGAGTAAATAGAACTCAACCTGAAGGCAAATTAAAGGAATCCGGACCTTGGGAAATAGTTAATTGCACAAATGCTCAGCAGGTGACTGACGTAGTAAAAAAATATGATATAGACACAATTTATCATCTGGCAGCAATCCTCTCAGCAGTAGCAGAAGCAAAACCTAATCTTGCCTGGAATGTAAATATCAATGCCCTTTATAATGTTCTGGAAGTAGCCAGAGAGGCAAATTGTGCAGTATTCACTCCCAGTTCAATTGGTGCTTTTGGTTCTTCTACACCTCTGGATAATACTCCTCAGGATACTATCCAGCGTCCTTCCACCATGTATGGTGTAACCAAGGTGGCTGGCGAATTATTATGCGATTATTATTATAAAAGATTTGGAGTAGACACGCGTGGAGTACGTTATCCGGGCATCATCTCCAATGAGACCCTTCCGGGTGGCGGAACCACTGATTATGCAGTTGAAATCTATTACGAAGCAATTAAGCAAAAGAAATATACCTGTAACCTTCCAGCCGGCACATTTTTGGATATGATGTATATGCCGGATGCCTTGAAGGCAGGCATCGACCTGATGGAAGCAGATCCAGCCAAACTTATTCACCGTAATGCCTTCAACGTAACCGCCATGAGCTTTGATCCGGAGATAATTGCTGCAGAGATCAAGAAGCATATTCCTGAATTTGTAATGGATTATAATGTGGACAAAGTGAAAGAAGGCATCGCCAACAGCTGGCCTAATTCCATGGATGACAGTGCAGCCAGAGCCGAATGGGGCTGGGAGCCGAGCTATGATCTATCAGCCATGACCCAGGATATGCTGACGGTTTTAGAGAAAAAACTGAAATAAGATGATAATTGGTATTGGTACTGATCTGATCGAGGTATCGCGCCTTGAGAAGAGCATCAGTAAACCCCAATTTCTGAAGAAGGTCTTTACAGACAAGGAACTCACGCTCTGCGAGAATAAGCATTCAAGAGTACAAAGCCTTGCTGCCCGATTTGCGGCAAAAGAAGCCTGCATGAAAGCTTTAGGCAGTGGCTGGTCTGATGGAGTGAGTTTTAAAGATATTGAGATACTTAATAATAGTATGGGCGCACCGGAGATCATTCTGCATGGGAGCACTAAGGCTCGTGCAGAGGAACTAATGGTGAGTAAAATATTTGTAACTCTATCTCATTTAAAGGAGATAGCAGGAGCAACGGTTATTCTGGAAAAATAAATAAAACGGAGGATACTATGGCTTTAAAAAAATTAAATCAAGCCTTACAAGTAGAGATTAACGAATTATTTGCTAAAGGAACCGCCAAAGGTGCTGAACTTGTGATCACCGAGATCATCAAGCCCAAAGGCAATAAGGGACCGCGTTATTTAATTGATGGCTATGGCGATAAGGAATTCATCAAGATGAATGCGAATTCTTATCTTGGCATGAGCATGAACCCGGAAGTGATCGCAGCAGAGGAAGAAGCAGCTCATAAATATGGTGTAGGACCTGGTGCAGTCCGCTTCATCAGTGGAACTCATACCCCCCATATCGAATTAGAAAAGAAACTGGCAGAATTTCATGGCAGGGAAGCCGCCATGATATTTTCATCAGCTTACGTAACTTCACTGGGTGTGATCTATCCACTTACAGATAAAGAAACCGTTTTAGTATCAGATGAATTAAATCATAACTGCATAATCCAGGCAATGCGTCTTTGCCGTCCAGCAGCAAAACTGATTTACAAGCATAATGATATGGCAGATTTACGGGCAAAACTGGAAGAAGCAATTGGCAAAGGAAAACGCTGTATTGTTATCACAGATGGTATTTTTTCCATGCGTGGAGACCATTGCCCATTTGAAAAACTGGTTCCCATTTGCAAGGAATATGATGACAAATTTGAACAGGGTGTGATCACAATAGCTGATGATTCTCACGGTGTGGGAGCTTTTGGAGCCACAGGTCGTGGAACAGAGGAATATACCGGAGCCAAGGTGGATATCCTGATCGGAACCATGGGTAAAGCCTATGGTGTGAATGGTGGTTACGTAGTAGCTTCCAAAGTAGTTCTTGATTATCTGCGTCAAAAAGCTCCGATGTATATTTACAGTAATCCTATCACTTGCTCAGAAGCTGCAGCTGTATTGAAGGTACTGGAAATCGTAGATACCCCAGCAGGAAAAGAAAGAATTGCTCATCTGGCAAAAATGACAGCAAAATTTGAGAAGGGACTTCTTGACCTCGGTTATGAAACCATTCCTGGACCACATCCTGTAGTGCCACTGATGGTTCGTGACACACCTAAAACTGCTGACCTGGTGAAATACCTGACCAAAAATGGCGTATTAGGAACTGGCTTGAACTTCCCTGTTGTACCCAAAGGTGACGAAGAAATCCGTTTCCAAGTCAATGGAGACCACACTGAAGCAGACATTGACTTTGTGCTTGATATACTCAAGAAATACAAAGAACAATAATTATATCTGGAATAATGATCCCGCTCTATAATTAGGGCGGGATCTATTTATTTATGAAAACTAAAGGCAAACTATATCTGGTTCCAACGCCGATCGGCAATCTTAAAGATATAACACTAAGAGCGCTCGAAGTCCTTGAAATGGTTGATTTGATCGGTGCAGAAGATACACGCACATCTGCTTATCTGCTTAAACATTATAATATTTCCACACCCATGACCAGTTATCATAAATTTAATGAGAAGAAGCGGAGCAGTGAATTCATAAAGAGGCTGCAGTCCGGAGAGAATATCGCCGTGATAAGTGATGCCGGGAGCCCCGGGATCAGTGATCCTGCCGCAGAAATAGTCTCTCAGGCTATAGAGGCAGGAATAATTGTGGACGCACTGCCAGGAGCTACAGCATTAATACCAGCACTTGTTGGCTCTGGTTTGCCTAATGACCATTTCTATTTCATAGGTTTTTTACCTGATAAAAATAAGACAAAAAATGCGCTTCTGCAAAACCTTAAAACATGTCCAGATACAATGATCTTCTACGTTTCACCACATGATATCCTTTCTTTTGCAAAAGATATTTACGAAGTATATGGCGAGAGAAAGGTGACCCTGGCCCGAGAACTCACAAAACTGCATGAGGAATATATCCGCACTACTCTGCAAGAATTGGTAAATGGAAAAGAAATAAAACTCAAGGGAGAATTCGTAGCAGTGATTTCGGGAAAGGAACAAATTGTGATGACTGATGAGCTTTTGAAGGAGAAGATAAATATACTCATTGCCGATGGGCTTTCCAACCGAGAGATCATTGAAACTATATCCAAAGACGAGAAGGTGCCTGCTAACAGGGTAAAAAAACTGCTCTATTGATTTAATAATCTAATATAAACATATTATTATCCGGAAACATGCAATTATAAAAGCTTTCTCTTGACTATTTTCTTGCCAAAACTTGTTTTTAAGAATGGGTTAATTATGAAGGAAATAAAATACCTGGGGGAAGATGAAATCGAAAATAGTTTTTGGTGATTTAGTGCTTATAATACTGATCGTCACAAATGCGATTTCATTATTTTCACAGGTAGATGAACAGCAGCTTAAAGTTGTATTTATTGAGAGATTCACTCGCTTTATTAAATGGGATTCGGCACAGAGAACAAATCCTGACAGTGATGAATTTATTATTGGAACTATCGATAAAAAGGAAATCTATCCTGAACTTAAGAGTTTTTTTTCTGATAGACAGATCAAAGATAAAAAGGTGAAAGTAATTATCCCTAAAACAGAAGAAGAGTTATTACGCTGCGACTTACTATTCTTATCCAACATATCAGAATCAAAATTGAAGGAAGTGCTGGAAGTAGTCAGTAATAAACCAATCCTCACAATAAGCGATAAGCCTGAATATGCTGAAGCGGGAATCTTGATCACCATCTGTAGAGAAGACGATCATCTGGGATTTTATATTAATGAAACAGCCCTTGCCGAATCAGGATTGAATGCGAGTTATTTACTTCTTGAACATGCGAAGATCATTAACCCAGTAAAAAAGGAAAGCCCATGAAAAAGTTTTCCTTAAAATTCAGAATATCATTCTGGGTGTTTGTGATCACCAGCTTTGTAGTAATTTCTTTAGGGATATTATTAGTAAATAATTTTAAGCATATTACTGAAGAGGATTTTAAACAGAGCAGCATTATCAAAGCTGATTTAATGAGTGATAATTGTGTGATACCACTGGCATTTTATCTTGATATGGCAAGTGTGGAAGCCAAGCTGGAGAAATTCAGGATATATAACTCTATCCGACAGTGTCTTATCTATGACAATGAAGGTAAAGCAGTTGCCGCTTACATTCAATCTGATGATATTGCAGCATATACTGGAAAAGTTTATGCGGATACTTTATTTTTTACTCAAGGACATTTGCATCTATTTTTGCCAATAATGCATAATAGAAAGGTGTATGGCACATTATACCTCTGTGAAGATACTACAGAAATGTATAAACAGGTTGTCAGGTTTAGTTATACCACACTTCTGATAGCAATTTTATTGATCTTATTATTCTACTTTGTAACAATGAATCTGCAAAGAACCGTTTCAGAGCCTTTGAACAAGTTGCTGGAAGCAACGGAGAATGTATCTAACGCCCGGGATTACAGTCGTCGTCTGGAAAAAGGCAGTAATGATGAAATTGGCAGACTCTATTCTGGATTCAATCGGATCATGAACCATCTTGAACTTGAAGAGACAGAAAAACTCACAATAGAGAAAGAGCTGACCAGTACTCTGGAAAAGCTGAAACAAAGCAGGGAAGAGATCATAGGTCTGATGCATTCATTAAGCAATGAAGTAGAAGAAAAAAATGAGACTCTGGCATTACTGGAAGATACATGGCAGCGTTTTGAACTGGCAATTAAAGGTTCATCTGATGGATTATGGGATTGGAAAGACCTGAAAATTGATCAGCACTGGTGGTCTCCAAAAGTATTTCAATTATTGCATTACGAAGAAACAGATATAAAACCCTGCCGTAAAAGTCTTCTTAAAATAATCCATCCTGCTGACTTAAGCCTTGAAGAAGAAGCCATGCGAGATC